>NZ_VTYA01000018.1:0-77373 GCF_013114135.1 Vibrio sp. 03-59-1 | reverse complement strand
CAATCAAGAATTGCGTGCCCTGGTGGTGGAATTGGTAGACACAAGGGATTTAAAATCCCTCGGCGTTCGCGCTGTGCCGGTTCAAGTCCGGCCCGGGGCACCATATTTTAAAGTCTGTATTCTTTGAATTCAGCAATGCGACACTAGCTCAGTTAATAGAGCACAACCTTGCAAAGATAGAGGTGTGTCGATACAAGTTTCTTTAATTAGAAAGTATTAAGCCCTGATAGAAATATCAGGGCTTTTTTACGTCTGTTGGAAAGTTCTTTTGTTTCTTAGGTTCCCTCTCCTGTCTATCTACTTTAAGTTTTATTTTTATAAATTCGTTCAGAAAGGCGGACGTTAATCCCGAAAACTGAGCAACTTAGCTTCATTAAAAAAAATTATAGGTTAGTAAAAGCTTAAGACCTAAATCAAGGAATTAATAGACTAAAAGGGTTTAGATTCAATTTAAGCTGATTGGTATTCCTTTAACGAACTATCTAACAATAGAAGAGGAACGAGGATATGATCAGAAAATTAACTAACAACAAGACCAGCGTAGTTGTTAATCACGGATGATGAGCAAAAGAAAGGAAGTGGAGCGAAGAGCGAGGACGTAAACGCCCAAGACAACCTGAACACGATAGAAAGTGAGTTTGGTTCAGGAAAAGGGAAGAAGCTAAGCCCAAAATAGACCTTATTAAGGAGTTTTGAGCATCCATTGTTAAGGTTTATTGGTTGACGAACTTCTTCTTTTATCTAATAAATATCAAATATGTTTCGTATTACTGTTAGAGTTCACGAATTTGATTTTTTTGGAGTGAAATTCGATATGTGTTTGAAGTATCTTGAACGCTGTTTATTTGATTTTAATAGCATGTATATGGCGTTTAGTATAGTTTCTAGTGGTATCTACTTACCCAAAAATCGATGGTCTTCTAGCGATATGGATCGTTTCCTGAGTCTTCCTTCTGGCACCTCAAAAAATAGATATGGTGTCGAATATCGCCATGTAGCGGATGATTCGGAAACCGCTATATATATGGGAAGTAAGGCCGTTGAAAGTTGCCTAGCTCAAACCAGTCACAGTATTGCTGATATAGATTTGCTAATCTATGCTAGTGGGACGCATCACCAAGCTTTACCTTATGACGCCTCTGCTCTCTTATCATCTCTTGATGCACCGGTATGGATAGAGAGTTTTGACCTTAATAGTACATGTTTGTCATTCCTAACCGCACTGGACTTGGCTCAGAGTCTGTTTATAGCTAAACGCTATCGACGAATTTTAATCGTTACTAGCGAGGTCGCTACAGGGGTTACATTGAATCGTTCTTTTGCTCCAGAAAAAGAAATCGCAACTCTGTTTGCTGACGGAGCTGCTGCATTCTTACTTAAGGCTGATGAGCAAAGCCTAGGCTTGCTTGCTCGTAAGTTTGAAACCCACCATTCAGGGTATGAGTATTGTCAGATAGCAGGAGGAGGAAGTCATCTCAATCCACATAAGCTGACGCATCAGGAGTACTTATATGCTTGTCGTTTCGTGATGGATGGTAAGAAGCTGTTTAGGCATATTCGTAAAGTTATGACGCCTTTTCTCACCAATGGATTAAAGGAGTCAGCCATTTCTCTAGAAGAGGTGGATTATTTTCTTCCCCATCAAGCCAGTTTCCATGCATTAAAAAAACTGCCTAATTTTACCGGCTTTTCCGAGTCACGCATTGTGAATAACTTCTCAACTTTAGGGAATCAGGTTGCTGCTTCTATTCCTATAAACCTACATTTATTGCGGAATGAGAGAGATATATCCGGAAAATCAGTGTTACTTGCGGGGTCGGCAGCAGGCCTATCATTGGGTATGGGGCTAATTAGCCTATGAAAATTCTCGTTACCGGCGGAAGCGGCATGTTAGGTAGTGCTATTTTACGTATGTATCACGAGGATCATGAGCTGAGCTTTGTTGCCAGAAATACCGAAATAGCTCAGGAACTTGAGCAAAGATATGGAGTGAAAGGTTATATACTCGATCTTAATGACTGTGATGCTCTAATTAAAGCCTGCAAGGATATCGATGCCATTATTCACTGTGCAGCGCTTTCTAGTCCCTGGGGCACCTATGATCAGTTCTATCAGGGAAACGTAGTATCAACTCAAAATATTATTGAAGCTGCTCGTATTAATCAGGTTTCTACTATCGTACATATCTCGACGACCAGCGTTTATTTTGACCATAGTGACCGCTGGGCAATCGAAGAGAGCGAGCCACTCGCAGATAACTTTTGTAATGATTATGCATTGACAAAATATCTTTCAGAACAGGTAGTCCTAGATAGTGAGGTAAAAAGTCTTATCCTGCGTCCGCGTGGTATTTTTGGTCCTAATGATCGTGCGATAATTCCACGATTATTGGAAAACCTCAGAAGTCAGCGTCTGTTTTTACCTTCCTCCCGTAATCCGGTGGTGGATTTGACTTACGTTGATAATGTCGCTTATGCAGCGATGCTGGCTTGCTGCAACGCTAATGAGTTGGATCATGGAGAGATCTTTAATATCAGCAACGGAGAGCCGATGCCAATTGAAGCGACTTTAAAGCTACTGTTTGGTTCACTAAAACTAACCGTATCTATATGCACCTTGCCATACCCGCTACTCCGTCCGTTTCTGATGGCTAATGAGTGGGTAAGGTGTCGGTTACCGTCGTACCCAGAACCAAACCTTACTAACTATAGTGCCGGTTTATTTCATTATCACCAGACACTGGATATCAGCAAAGCGCAACGGCTATTGGGTTACCAACCTCGTCTGACCATTAAACAAGGAATAGAACAGTATGCGAAGTGGTTTAAAAGTCAGAATATTTGAAGCTGGACATTGCACTCATCCAAGTTTTGTAGTCAAGCCTGGTAGCGGTATTAAACCTAGATCTTTTCCGGCGGCAGTGGCTCTGATCAAACACCCAGAAAATGGTTATATTTTGTTTGATACTGGTTATCATCAAAATTTTGTTCAGGCGACCCGAACTTTCCCTGAAAGGTTATATGCATGGACAACACCATGCCGTTTTGAGCATGCTGATAGTATCGTCACCCAGTTGAGCAAGTTAAATATAGGTGCGCAGCAGATCAATCATCTTGTGTTGTCGCACTTTCATGCAGATCATATCGCCGCCATCAGCGAGTTCAGCCATTCTCTGATTCATTGTGCTCCAGCTGGTTATGAGGCCATTACTAAAGGGGGACGAGTCCATGGTATTAGAAAGGGTTATTTACCAGGCTTGCTGCCCGGTGATATTCAGCAACAATTTGAGTTTCACCATGATTTTAAGATCAGAATAGGGGATTTGCTGCCACAGCTCAGTGGGGTGCACCTCCGTTGTGCTGATTTATTCGGTGATGGTTGCCTGTATCTGGTGAATTTGCCCGGACATGCAGCTGGTCAGGTTGGTATGCTGATAAGGTTGACAAAAAGTTGGGTGTTTTTGTTGGCAGATGCTTGTTGGTTAATCGAAAGTCTCAGCGAAAACATCGATCAACACTGGTTGGCTAATATACTTTGTGATGATGTTAAAGCCTATCGTCATACTCTGGAACAATTAAGGCTGTGTTACCAGCAAGCGAATGAAGAAATTCGGTTTGTGCCTTCTCATTGTTTATCTACCGTTCGTTCTCTTTGTCAGCAGAGGTGGTTGCTGTGATTACCCTGCTTCAGCACTATACGTTAGCACGTTATCGCCGCTTTTCCTCCCGTTCTAAAGTGATTTTATGGCAAAAACAAAAAATAGCCGAGCATCTCAAATGGTTGTGCCAACACTCTCCATTTTATAGAGAGCTAAAAGGGTTGCCTCTCGAGTCTTTTCCCATCATGGATAAAGCTCTTATGATGGAGAATCTGGATAATATAAATACCAAGGGTCTGAAAAGCGAGCAACTGATGTCTGTAGCTATTGACGCAGAGTGCTCACGCAATTTTGATACATCCATTGTTGATGGAGTGACTGTCGGCCTTTCATCTGGAACATCAGGGCAACGTGGACTTTTTCTGGCAGATCGCCATGAAAAACATATGTGGGCGGGCAATATTCTGGCAAAGCTTCTTCCCGGTTTATGGCAGAAGCACCGCATCGCTTTGGCATTACGGGCTAATAGTCCTTTGTACCAAACCGTTGAAAGGGGCCCCATTCAGTTCTTTTATGCCGATTTGAATAAAACCTACCAGGATTGGATAAAAGAGCTGGATGATTTTCAGCCCACATTACTGATTGGTAGTGCGCAGGCATTACAGTTGTGTGCGCTATATAGCGGTACATTTTCCAATAAAAAGATGTCACCAAAACGCATTATTTCTGGAGCTGAGGTGCTTACTCCAGCAGATAAGATGTTGATAGAAAAAACATTTCACTGTGAGATGCATGAAGTTTATCAGTGCACCGAAGGTTTCCTTGCTTGCACTGACGGGGTGGGACAAATGCGCTGGAATCAAGATATCGTCTATATAGAGAAACAGTGGTTAAATTCAGAAAAAACACACTATAGTCCAATTATCACAGATTTTTGTAGACGAACTCAGCCAATCATTCGTTACCGGTTAGATGATGTTATCTTGGCTAAAGAAGATGACTCTCCCTTTGAACCTATTGGTGCGATTGCGGGGCGCTGCGGCGATTGTTTAACACTAAGCAGGAAGGGGGATAGATCGATTGTCCTACCTGATTTAGTGTACCGGGCTGTGATGTTGGAACTGAATAAAAGAGTTGATTATCGTATTACTCAAGCCGGAAGCTCCCTAATAAAGATTGAATCTAAACCCGGGTATCATGCCGCTATAAATAGCGCACTGCAAAAGCTATTTCATTCGCTAGAGCTAGATCCTGTAGTAATGGAATATCTACCGACACCGATCTGGACACCTATCAACAAGCAACGCAGGGTGGTGAATAAATGCGGGTTCTGATCACCGGAGCACGAGCCCCCGTTGCTATTGAGTGGGCAACTATCTTTAGCCGTCAAGGGCATCAGGTTATTATGACGGATTCGCTTTCTCAGCCGCTGGGTTCATTTCTAGGTAGCATTGAGCGGTATATACCTACTAGTTCTCCCCGATTTTCCTTTGCTGACTACCAGAAGCAGATTTTGAATATCATTGAACAGTATAAAGTCGATATGGTGGTTCCTACTTGTGAGGAGGTGTTTTACCTGACGAAAATAGTACAGCTAAAGCCAGAAATTGACTGGTTAATGCCGGATAGTGAAATTTTGCTTGCTCTGCACAACAAGTTAAGCGTATTCAATGTGTTGAATGGCCTACCGGAAGTGAGTTTTCCGGTTACTCAATTGATCACAAGAAGAGAACACGTTACTCTCAATAAATACACAGTTCTGAAACCTCTTTATTCTCGCTTTGGAAACCAAGTGATCAGAGATGTATCACTCAATGCTCTTTCGGGAATTGAATTTACTGCCAAGGCACCTTGGGTTCAGCAGCAGAAAATTTGTGGACAGCCTATATGCAATTACGCACTTTTTGAGCGTGGAAAATTAAGGGTTCATCAGGCTTATGTACCCAAATATTGTGTAAATAAATCAGCAGCGACTGCATTTAAGCCCATTGAGGACACCTCTATCGAGCGATTTATACGTGCGTTTGGGCAACGGTTTAGTTATCACGGCCAAGTTTCGTTTGATTTTATCCGAGATAAAAGTGGCTTGTATATTATTGAATGTAATCCCAGAGCAACTAGCGGCTTACACATTGTCGCTCCATTTTGCCTGACCACTAGTCCTCGGTTTGAATTTTCAGTTCCGAAGATTAATCAATTGCATCACCTCGGTCCGGCGATGCTAGTTGCTGGTGGTATTCCTTCTATTTTCAGTCAGACCGTGTGGCGAGACTACGTATCCGGTAAGTATGCTATGAAACCTCACCGAAAAGCCTTGCCTGCTTTTGCTCAGATTTTCAGTTTGCTTGAGTTGTACAAAATATCCAAAAAGCAGCGTATTAGCCTGAGTCAGGCTACAACCTATGATATAGAATGGAACAATGAAGATTGGTAAGTATGAAAATATTATCTATAACCCCTTGGAATATAAAATTTTTGGAACTCATGTCTAATAAGCCTATAGAGAGTTTATATGCTGATTTTTCTCATTATATTCAGGATGGTGTTGTTATCCCGTCCAGTTGTTCACATCCGGTAGATAACAATTGTTATGCAGTCTCGCCTCTGACATTAATAACTGGTTACGCACAAGATGAGCTTCCAAAGATTAACAACCTCTGGATTAGGTTAGTTCTTCTTGGGTTGATCAAAGCACTGACCCCGGTATTAAAACTCGCTAGGTTGAATCGGGTTCAAACGCTAAATAATCAATGCCTTTCTACCAACATGTACAGCGAAGGGTGGCGAGATCTTAATATTGAATCTCTTCGCCAGCAGGCTATACGTAAAGAACCTGCTATGCCGTTGCAATTGCGTTCATTAAATGAAGCGCAACATGAAACTATTATAAAGCGTCTTAAAAAAGATGGTTGGATTGCATTGGTAACCCGTCAGGTATACCTGTATAAAAGTTGGAATGATTTTGTAGTGAGTAGAGATTTTAAAAGAGATCTTAAATTGCAGGAAGATATAAGCTGGCAATACAAAAAGTTGTCAACGCCTGAGGAGTTCGCCAAAGCTAAACAGCTATATGATATGCTTTACTTAAAAAAATATAGTATGAACAACATTAGATTTAGCCAAAGCTATATGGAGCAAACATCAAATAAAGGGTTGATAAAATTTATAGGATTATTCCACAGAGGGAAAATGTTGGCTGTCCTTGGCATAGCCATCATTGGCAATGATATGACCTGCCCAATAGTCGGATACGACACAACGAAGCCGAGAAACCTTAACCTGTACAGACGGATATCCGTATATATAATCAGCTACGCTTGGCACAACAAGCTAGATTTCAACATGAGCTCTGGTGCACCGTCATTTAAAAGCAACCGAAAAGCAAAGCCAGAGATTGAGTACAGCTATATTTATGTCCAGCATTTGCCTGTGTTTCAGCGTGCCGTATGGGGAGTGCTTTCTGCGATGGGAAATCGTATTTATAGACCCCTGTTAACTCACTATAAGTTGTAACCACACCGTCCGCGCATCAAGAATTGCGTGCCCTGGTGGTGGAATTGGTAGACACAAGGGATTTAAAATCCCTCGGCGTTCGCGCTGTGCCGGTTCAAGTCCGGCCCGGGGCACCATCTTTTAAAGTCTGTATTCTTTGAATTCAGCAATGCGACACTAGCTCAGTTAATAGAGCACAACCTTGCCAAGATAGAGGTGTGTCGATACAAATTTCTTTAATTAGAAAGTATTAAGCCCTGATAGAAATATCAGGGCTTTTTTGCATCTGGAATTGACCGGCTGAAAGCACAGTCTCGTTACGGTTACGGTTAGACTATGATGACAACTCGTGACCAGCCTCAGAATTAAAGAGATTGAATATTACCAAGATATTCAGGTTCGCAAGCAGGTTGATGTTCAGAAGCGGTTTGAGGCTGCCCCACGTTCTTCTTCAGCAAATGGATAAACTCACTTCTTGGCATCGGTTTATGGAAGTAGAAACCTTGTATGTATTTGACGCCCATTTTAGATAACACGGAAAGCTGAAGCTCGTTTTCAACACCCTCGACTATAAGCTTCATATCAAGAGACTTAGATAATTGGATCATCGATTCAAGCAAAGGTAGCCCAATGCTCGATTCATCAGTGATGTTTTTAACAAACACTCGATCTATTTTTAAGACTGAAAATGGAAATTGTCTAACAAAGTCTAATCCTGCGTACCCTGTCCCAAAATCATCAACGGCAATTTTCACCCCGAGAGCTGAGAATTTTTGAAGATTCAGGAGGATCTGCTTCATATTTTCTCCTGAGCACTCCCCATTTTCCGTAATTTCAAACACAATTTTTTGAAGCTCTTCAGTTTTTCCTTCAAAAATAGAGGTCACTTTGTCAAAAAACTGAGCGTTAGATGCTACTTTACGGCTTATGTTCACACTGACATAACGAGTTTCAAATAACTCAGGATTTTTATCGATCAGAGTGAGGGCTTCAGAGAGTACAAAGTAGGTAAGATCCTCGATTAAGCCTAAATTTTCAGCTAAAGGGATAAAAATAGCAGGTGATACCGCCCCTTCTATCGGATCATTCCATCTTAATAGAGATTCGCAACCCACCACTTCTTTGGAGCGTTGATCAACAATGGGCTGATAATGGACATGCAAGTGACCCTGATCTAACGCGTTGTTTAATGAAAAACCCAAACTTCTCTGAACAAGTCTTTTGTGTTGCTGAAAAACGATGGCAACGGTACTGACTCCTGCTATAAGAAATCCAAACCATATATAGTTCAACATATACTGAAAGTAATATAAGCCATCTATATACGAGGTGACAGAGAGTGGGTACTTCTTCGATTTAAACCGCTTATGAGATAAATAACGGCTGCTAACACTTGGATTAATATCCCTTCCGATGACTTCAACTTTAGTATGAATATCATCTTTTCCAAGTTCTGACTGAACAACGTCATAGATATATTTCGGCGGAATGAGAAGACTCACTCCACCATTCTTCCCATTTGTGAATATCAACATTATCGATTTCAGACCAGTAACGGCTGCTCTTGAATAAGATAGTGTCGTATTCGTAGCCTCTAAACGCCTCTCTATAGACTCAAATAGTTGAAAAGACACACTACCGTCAGTCGTTGAGCAATAGAAAAGGCCACTAGAATCAAATAAGGCAGCCTCTTTCACCATATGGGTGCCAAAAACACTTTGTCGTAACTCCTGAACCATTAATGGACACCCTTTTTCAGAGCTATCTTGAGCAATGAACTTTTGGAAATCCGACTTGATTGCATCTAGCTTAACTTCAACAGAATGGACAGCATTTAACGTCACATTTTCGTAGTGTACTGAGGCAAATGGAACAAGGAGAAGCATGGACATGAAAAAGGAAAAAAGGAAAAACAAGACGGTTTTCACACCATCATTAGATTTAAATGATATTTGAGGAAATGGCATTGAGTTTCCTGAGTCTATTACGCTGGTAGAGATAAGGTGGACAATTTATTTTTACCTTACGATATACATTTAAGCTATTTGATCAAGAACTCAAAGGTAAAATTATGACTCAATCCATAAAATACGCAATTTTAGGCATAAAAAAACCCAAGCTTAAAAGCTCAGGTTTTTTTATCAAAATCTGGAGGCGCCTCCCGGAGTCGAACCGAGGTCCACGGATTTGCAATCCGCTGCATAGCCACTCTGCCAAGGCGCCATATTTTTCAACGCGTTAGGGGATTCCCTTTGCGTTGAGGCATACTTTACGGATTGAGCGAACAGAGTCAAACAAAAAAGTGAAAATTAAATTTGTTTGACTGTATTTACCTCAACTTGCTGAAGCTTTGATCTGATCTGTTATTTATTGAACAGCAATACTTAAGTGATGGTTACCACTTTTTAATTAAACGCCCTACAATATTTGGATGATATGCCCAGTTATGATCAAACATCGACATCAACGCAGGGTTTCCATATTTAGACAAGCTCACAGCATGGAATCGATTCTTACGTGCTTTCAACTGCGCGACTTTCTTTAAAACCTCTTCAGGCTGCTTCGGCGCGATAAAGTCCGATAGAACAACTAAATCAGCATTTCGATATTTATCACTACTCATCAGATCAATCGACTTGATCAGCACTGGTTCCAAATCTGTCCCGCCATGAAAACTGTAACTCAGAAAATCACTCGCCTCACGTAAGCCATCAGGCCGAGTAAGTTCATAAGTGATCTGTTCTGTAGAGAATAGAATGACATAGCATTCACGCTCTTCTGCTAGCGCGATTTGCATCAACGCATACGCCATCGCTTTTGCACACTGCTCTGGGAAACCACTCATCGAACCAGAGGCATCGACGCAAACAATAAACGGCCCTTTCTCTACATCAAGCTGCTTATGTTCAGGCTTATGCGCTCTCACCTTACGTAAGGTGCGAGATTTGCCCTGCATACGATAGTTCATAAGACGTTTATCAACTAAATGTTTATAAAACACCACTTCAAGCTCTGGGTACGCTAAAAACATGGTTTCATTTGGTAGAAGTTTATTTAAATCATCACTTTCATGAATGCCAACAATATCATCTGTCGCTTCATCACTTTTCTCTTCCACCATCTGCAGCTCTTCTGCTGGTGCTTTGTTTAAATCCGGATCATCCACCTGCCCAGCCATGCGACCAAGCTGCTCTGCGATCTCTTGTAATCCTTTATTCTTCTTTAAGAACTCAGCATGGCGTTTCATGACACTTAAATCGGTTCGGCTAAGCTTCGCAGACGCCATATCCCATAAGCGACCAACACTGCCTTCATCACCAGTATCTGTCACTTTATCCATGCTTTTCATGGTTTCCATTCGCTGATAAAGATCGGCTAACACTTTCTCTTTATTCACTTTAAGCTCAGACACTTGAGCTTGTTTAATCGCATCGGATAGACTTTTATACCACTGATCACAAAAGTAGTGCGGGAACATGGGATTATTGATGGCTTTGTTTTTTTCAAGTAAGCGGCGGGCTTGAATATAGAAAGCTGAGTGCCACTCCAGCTCTTTTACGACGTCATTAATTTTTAAGAAAAATGTCGCTTCATCCCAATGGATCACTTCTTGATAAAGGGAAAGTTCATGCTGAAAACGTTCAGTTTCACATACTTTAGTGATGCGTTTTTTTACACTACCTCGCCATTTGTTCAAGTGGTTTTTGACTGAGCTTTTTACACCTTGATTTTCAGCCACCATCATCACTTGTGAACGTGCAAGTAGATCATTAACTGCGGTATCAATAATACCGGAGTCTGCAATCATCAGCGCTAAATTAAGTCCATCGGCTCCTAGCATGCTTACCCCTCTTACTCAAAAAAATGTTTCAGATTGATAATACGTTGCGCGATTTTTTCACTCTCTTTTTGAGTAGATTCAAGTAACTGAGAAACTAGCTGCAAGCTCGATTCCATGGCAACAGGCAGCTCAGGGTCGATAAAGTTATGTGGAAGCGCTCCGTGGAAATTAGATTTCACAAGCCTTAAATGATGTTCTGCATTATGAAGCTGAGCTAAAGCTTGATCCGCTTTCGTGTTCCACTGCTGATACACATTTTCATCCAATCCTTCAGTTGTCACCACGCTAACCAGCACTGCACGATTAGCAATATCTTTTATGACCAACTGATTTGAAGCATCGAGATCGAAACGTAAACGACACAAGCTAGTGTTCTGGTTTACATAGCCATAGACATCCCCATGCCCCTCTTTGACGACTCGTTCAAGTTCATCTTTAGGTACATAAACCCAACGGCTATCCCCCTTTTCAGACTCCGAGACAGAGAGGTTACTTTGCAGGAGAACCAGTTTGACTAAGTTGGTGGCATTCCCCACTTTGTACTGCTTCGCTTTCGATGTATCAAATTGGTACACCTCTTTGCGCAATAGGCCAGATGCAGCTTCCATTGTGAGTACTACGCCAAACTGTGCTTCTAGTTCTGCTTGAATATCCGCTAACTCTTCTTTACACAGTTCGATTTGTTGAGTCACCTCTTGCTGATCAAAAGCATACTGCAAGGCGAACTCTTTGATCACATCTCGTACCAAATCCCTTGATTCTGGGCTGTTCCATAAACAGTCTTGCAGAAGAAGTAAATCAAGAGGATTAATGGCATCTCTTCCATTAAAGAAAGCACTTGCTTTGAGAAGCTTGACGGCTTTTTTCCAGCGACGATCAGATACATACATGTCCGAGACAGAGGCATCAATGCCTTTAGACTCGATGGTTTTTTCCAACATGCTCTTTAACTGGAACAGTTTTTCGAAGCAATCATCCGTCAGTTCTAGTTTTTCAAGCTCAGCTTGCCACTGGTGGTATTCCATATCGGTAATGGCTAACCCTTCAGGAATGATGGCTTCTTGCGTCGTACCGACGGTAAGCATTGATTTAAAGTTCTGCTTATTTTGAATTCGATTAACAAACACTCGCACTAACATTCGATCATAAAGTGCATCGAGACCGCTCTCTTCATCGGGAAGCTCGTTGGATGCCGAAACCAACAACCTCATTGGAACTCGTTCGATTTCACTGCCATTCTTAAATGTCTTTTCATTCACAACAGTGAGCAGTGTATTCAGAATGGCAGGCCCTGCTTTCCAAATCTCATCAAGAAATACGACTTGAGCCGTAGGAAGGTACCCTTCGGTTAAACGAACATAACGTCCATTATCTTTTAACTCTTGAATGCTCAATGGCCCAAACACCTCTTCCGGGGTAGAGAAGCGTGTCATTAAGTACTCAAAATAACTACTATTATCAAATGCTTGTATCAATCGTTTTGCAATTAAACTTTTGGCAATACCCGGAGGGCCGAGCAGAAACACACTTTCGCCAGCGAGCGCGGCCAGTAAGCAAAGCTTTATCGTGTCTTCTCGTTCGTAAACACCATCTGAAAGCGCAGCAGCAAGCTTATTAATACGTTCCGAAAGCAATGCCTTTTGTGCATGAGACGCTATCGAGGTGTTTATCATTCCGGAACTCCTTGGGGAATATGTACTTTATAAATGTATATAATAAATATATACATTTGTTATCACTTTGTTACAAGTGTAATTTAAAATTTGACTCGTACTTATATCAGATCTGTGTACCACGGAATTCACGGCAATCATAGTTTGCACTTTTGGGAACTACATCACCTACTGAGGTGGTCAGTTAACAACTTTTTTGCATTTTTTTGCTTTCGCTAAACGTTATTTATCGTTAAGGTTTCTGCTATCAACCCAAAATTGGGCAGCATGCTAGAAAAAGTGACCCTATTTGCATGAGCAAAATTATCCATAGATGGAAAAACATATCCCTCATTGAAGAAGATATCGCCCTCCCCAACGGCAATACGATTTCTCACACTATGATCCACCACCCCGGCGCTGCAGTTATTCTTCCTGTGACAGAAAGTGGCAACATTATTTTAATCAATCAATTTCGCCCTTCATTAAAAAAGTGGCTCTTAGAGCTACCAGCGGGAACGATTGAGCCGGGGGAGCAGCCTCTAGAATGCGCTAAACGAGAACTAGAAGAAGAGACTGGATTCAGTGGTGAAGAGTTCATATCTCTTGGCCTTGTCACTCCTCTGGCTGGGTTTTGTGATGAAATACAGTACCTTTATGTTGCAAAACAACTCAGTGAGACTCGTCGCTACGCTTGTGATGATGACGAAATTATCGAAGTTGTGACATTGTCACTTGATGAGTTGGAAGATAAAATACGACAAGAAAGCATCACTGATGCCAAAACTATTGCATGTTTAAGTAAAGCCAAACTTTGCGGTTATATTTAGGAGAATTTAAATGGACTTTCGTTCGGACACAGTAACAAAACCTACACAATCAATGCGCAATGCGATGGCGAAAGCAGTAGTTGGCGACGATGTTTATGGCGATGATCCTACCGTTAATGAACTTGAAGAGTGGGTAGCAAAAGAGAATGGGTTTGAAGCGGCTTTATTTACCACGTCAGGGACTCAAGCAAACCTGCTTGCTCTTATGTCTCACTGTGAACGAGGTGATGAATATTTATGTGGTCAACAAGCCCACAACTACAAATTTGAAGCCGGGGGCGCAGCGGTATTGGGGTCAATTCAACCTCAACCGATTGAGAACAACCCAGATGGCACTCTAGATTTTAATAAACTAACGGCTGCGATTAAGCCTGACGACAGCCATTTTGCCCGAACTAAACTGCTAAGTTTAGAAAATACGATTAATGGAAAAGTGTTACCTATGAAGTATCTGGCTGAAGCACGAGAGTTTGTCGATTTTCATGGCTTACAACTTCACTTAGATGGCGCACGAGTCTACAACGCTGCGGCAGCATTAGATGTGGAAGTCAAAGAGATCGGCAAATACTTTGATTCTATGACGATCTGTCTATCCAAAGGGCTCGCGGCCCCAATTGGCTCACTGCTGCTTGGTAATAAAGCCTTTATCGCCAAAGCAAGACGTATTCGTAAAATGCTTGGTGGGGGTATGCGTCAAGCGGGTATTCTTGCGGCGGCTGGAAAATTAGCGCTCACGGAGCAAGTCCCACAACTCAAAATTGATCATAGCAATGCCAAAAAGCTCGCGCTTGGATTAGCGGCAATAGATGGGTTTCATGTTAACCCTGAATTTATCCATACCAACATCGTGTTTGCAAAATTGGATAGCACGGTTGATATCAAATCTCTCGCGCAGAAGCTGTCTCAGGATGGCATTACCATCAGCCCTGGCAATCCAGTTCGATTTGTTACCCACAACGATATATCTGAGCGTGATATTGATACGGTACTAGAAAAAATTAAAGCCTATCGTTAAATCTCACTCTCTTTTTATAGAACGATGACTTGAGCTTCCCCTAAGGGGAGGCTTTAGTTTATTGTTCTATATTCTTAATGTGAGATTTTCATGACTAAACCTTTCCTGACTCATCTCGTTGCTTCTTTCTTTTATCTCACGTCATTGTCTACCACAGCGGCCTCTTTTGGAGACCCTAAACTTGGTAAGATAAAGTCGCCAAGCTGTGTATTCTGTCATGGACAAAATGGTATCGCGCAGAACAATACTTACCCCAATCTGAACAGCCAAAACCCACAATACCTTTTCAATGCCATGAAAGCTTATCAAAATGACCAAAGAACGGGCGATTACGCCAGCATGATGAAAACGCAACTTCAACGTCTTAATGATCAAGATCTCAAAGATATTGCGGCTTTCTATTCCTCTCAACCTTGATTACATTTCCTTCGTCCCTTAAACGAAAAAAGCCCCACCGAATAATCGGTAGGGCTTGGCGGTAAATAATCAAATTAGCCGGCAGTGGATGGTTTGATTTTATAGAAAATAGCAAATAGCACAGGTACTACAATCAATGTAAGTACCGTAGCAAAGCCAAGACCCGCCATAATCGTAACAGCCATTGAACCAAAGAACGCATCGAAGACAAGTGGAATCATGCCTAGTACGGTGGTCAATGCTGCCATTGAAACTGGTCGTACACGGCTAACCGCGCTATCAACCACAGCTAAGTAAGGATCCTTCCCACTCTCTAACTCGATATTAATTTGATCTAACAAAACAATACCGTTTTTCAAAATCATTCCACTTAAGCTTAGTAAACCTAAGAAAGCTGTAAAGCTAAATGGTAGATTTGAGCCAAGTAAGCCTACCGATACACCAATAATGGCTAAAGGTACTGTGAACCATATAACAAGAGGCTTGCGCACCGAGTTAAACAACAGCATCGTAATGATGAACATCAACAAGTAGCCCATTGGTAATGAACCAAACAGAGATGTTTGTGCATCTTTTGAAGACTCGAACTCACCACCCCAGTCAATAACATAGCCATCAGGTAGATGAAGATCTTCGACTTTTGGTTGCACGCGTGCAAATAAGCTCGCCGCGGTATCATTACCCAAAACATTATGGTCAGCTAATACTGTAAGCGTACGTTTTCTGTCTTGACGCTGAATCAGTGGCTCAGCCCAACTTAACTTAACGCCATCGATCACTTGTTCTACCGGAATGTAAGTTTGAAGGGTTGGGCTCCAAATTTTTACATTACTTAACGATTCAAAATCGACACGCTCACTTTCTGGCAAACGAGCAACAATCGGCAGCATATGCGTACCATCACGCAACAGCCCAATGGAACTTCCTCCAAATGACATTTGCAATGTTTCTGACAGATCTTGCTTTGAGATCCCTAAACGACGCGCTTTAGATTCATTAAACTGTGGAACCAGTTCCTTCGTTCTTTCGCGCCAGTCATGTCGAATGTTTCTAGAACCTGAGTCAGCAGCAAGAATATCTTCTACTTGAATCGCAATATCACGCAATATTTGTGGATCGGCACCGCTGATCCTTGCTTCAATTTTAGACGCAGGCGAAGGGCCAAACTCCATCAACTTAAATTGGAATGATGGCTGGTCAAATTTCGTGGCTAACTCTTTATCCAGCAAGTGCAATAGATCAAACATATGCTCACGATCATTCATTCGCACTTGTAGCTGACTGTATGCTTCGTAGCTTTTTTCTGGTTGATAGGTTAGTGCAAAACGCTGTAGCCCTTGTCCTGTCGAAGTAGTAACAAATTCAACATTATCCTGCGCACGAATATAACGCTCGACTTCTTTACTTTGCTTCGATGTTTCACGGATATCAGTACCTTCAGGCATCCACATATCAATGTAGAACATCGGTGTATTTGAAGGCGGGAAGAATTGTTGTTTCACTTGTCCAAACCCAATAATGGAGACGACCAGCAATCCAACCATTGAAGCAACCGTAAGCCATCTGAATCGTAATGCAAATGTCAGCATGGATTTAAATAGAGTGAATAGCGCCCCTTTATATGGGTCTATTTCTTCATCGCCATCTTGTGGTTTTTCATCTTTAAATAATAGATTAGCCAACAGCGGAGTGATGGTTAACGCAGTCACCCAACTTAGGAAAAGCGAATAGCATAGTACCCAGAAAAGATCGCCAAGGAACTCACCTGTCGCATCTTCAGACAAACCGATTGGAGCGAACGCAGTAATGGCAATAATCGTTGCACCAAGCAGTGGCCATTGTGTCTGTTTTACGATCTCATTAGCAGCTTGGACCTTCGTACGTCCTTTCTTAATGCCGACAAGGATGCCTTCAACAACAACGATAGCATTATCAACCAACATCCCTAGAGCAATAATCAAAGCACCAAGTGAAATCCTGTGCAGTTCGATATTATTCCACTTCATCAGAATGAAGGTGCCCATTACGGTCAGTAGTAATACCGAACCAATGATGATGCCGCTTCGAAGCCCCATCGCAAAAAGCAGAACGATGATCACAATAGCGACAGCTTCAGCTAAGCTGATAACAAAATCTTTAACCGATTGGTCAACTTCCGCCGATTGATTGTAAAAATAATTTAGCTCTACACCCGCAGGGCGAATGTTTTCAAGTGTTTGAAGCTCTTTGCTAAGCGCATTACCAACTTCAACAACGTTAACCCCTGAACTGAATGATATGCCAAGGTTGATCGCTGGTTTGCCGTTATAAGTGACTATATTGGACGGCTTTTCTTGAATACCACGTGACACTTCTGCAACGTCTTTTAGGCGAATTAAGTTACCGGTATCACGTCCGTGAATGATCAGCTCTTCTAATTCTTCAACCGTGCTCATGCTGCCATTTGGTCGAATGGTAAGTTTTTGTCCATTGAGCATGACTTCACCAGCAGATTGAACACTATTTTGCTGATTCAATAAATTGTTCACGATGGACATGTCTAAATTGACCGCGGCAAGCTTCTCTAATGAGATCTCAACGAAAAGCTGCTCTTGTTGATCACCAGCTATACTCACTTTACCCACGCCCTCGACAAGTTCGATTTCGCGCGTTAGGTAATCGGCATATTGCTTAAGTTCAACATAGTCAAAGTCATCGCCCGTTAGCATGATCATCACGCCGTAAACATCACCAAAATCATCCATGACTTGTACAGAAGTGACACCAGATGGCAATGCAGGTCGAAGATCGTTGATCTTACGACGCATTTCATCCCAAATTTGAGGAAGTTCGTCTGGGCCATACTCCATCTTCATGCTCACCATCATTTGTGACATGCCGTTTGATGACGTTGATGTAATTTTATCTATGTACGGCAACTGACGGATCGCTTTTTCCAGCGGATATGTCAGCTCTTCTTCTACCTCTTGGGACGTTGCTCCCGGGTAGTTTGCAATGATCATTGCGTCTTTAATGGTAAATGCTGGATCTTCTAAACGACCTAGATCTGAAAATGAAACCACACCACCAATCGCTAATATAACGATAAATAACCAACTGATTACTTTGTTACGAATCGAGTACTCTGCGATAGTCATTGAGCAGCTCCTTTTAATTCCATGCCTTGACGAAGTTTTCTTAGATTAGACGTCACTAATACGTCTCCTTGAGTAATGCCAGATTCAACAATGACACCCTGACTGGTCGTTTCTTCAACGCCAACTTTCACTTTTTCAACCGCTCCATTGACCATTTTCCAGACAAAGAACTCACCCTCTTCTCTCCCGGCATCCAATGCTGTCATCGGTAACTGATACCCCTGAACAGTACTCAAGCCCGCTTTCATCATATCGACAGTGACAGTTGCACTTGTTCCAGGCATGATCATCGGGGCAACTTGCGGCATTTGTAGCCAAAATTCATAAGTTTGGGACTGAGGATGTAACTCACTCGTGTGCTCTAAATATTTCATCGGATAAGCTTGCTCAACCCCTGAGAATCGAACGCTAGGTTGATAGCTTTCTGAATTAACTTCTGGGTTTAGCATCGCCAAAACGCTGTCTGAAATTTGAATGCGTACGTAAACCGTGTCGTTTTTATATAGAGTAGCGACCACTTCACCTGCTGCTGTATTTTCAAAATTATCTTTTGGAACGTCAGACACTAATCCGTCAAATGGCGCACGTAGTTGTGTGTATTTGATGGCCATTTCCGCCGCTTTCAAGTTTGCAGACATCAATTTGTAGTTTGCTGTCAATTCATCAAGTTCAGCTTTTGAGACCATCTCATTACGGTATAAGTCGTTGCCACGCTTCAGTTGGCGACTTGCTAGGTTTAATTGAGATTTCGCATCTTTTAGATTCTGCTTCGCTTTTTCATCGTCTAAAGTCGCAATGACTTGACCTTTTTTAACAAGTTGCCCAGGTTGAACGGCGACTTGATTGATTTCTCCTTCAATTCGAAAGGATAAAGACGTTAACTCAGCCGCAACTACTTGGCCGTTAAAGCTGCGATACTGGCTCTCTAAAGGCGCATCGACGGTTAACGTTGAAACTTGTAATAGAGGTGACGGAGCAACAACATCTGCATCTGAACAACCTTGAAGGCCAGTCAGTGCCAACATTAATACAGATAATGAACCTATTTTTTTCACGTTATACGACATTAGATTCCACCTTCTCGTTGCCATACTTTCACTTGCTGTCCTTCCGAAATGTCACTAACGCCAGCAACAACGATGAGGTCACCCTGCTTCAAGCCATCTAATACGTAACCTTCGTCATCAAGCATCACTTGGGTCTTCTCTACTTGCTTGCTTTCACTATCAAAAAGCCAAAGTGTTCCTTTATCACTGGTTTTCGTGATCCACGCCGAATCCATAATCTTGAACCCTGAGCTTCTTTCACTATTCACTACTTGCACTTGTCCAGTCATGCCAGACAACAAGTTAATACCTTCAGGCTTAGTGATGCTAACAACCGCGGTATAGCTATTTGTATCTTGATCGGCCTGAGTAGAAATCTCTTTGAAATTTGCAGGGATAAGGTGGGTCAAATGGCTATCCATTCGAACAAAAAGCTGCGTCTTTTTAATTGCGGATAGACCATTCTTTTCTACGTATTTCACCGGAATGCTGAACGTCACGTCCATCTTTACATTATTGATGAGGTTCAACACCACTTGCTTAGGCGCAACAAGTTCATGTGCTTTGCTGAAATCAAGTGATACAACACCATCAAAAGGAGCAGAAATTGTAGTGTAACTCAAGTCTGTTTTCGCTTGCTCAAGGGACACTAAAGCAGCTTGGTAAGACGTTTCTGTTTGGTCAAAAGAATCGGTACTGATCAACTTCTTTCTGTACAGTTTCTCCGCTCTGTCGAATCGCGTTTTAGCCAGATCAAACTGAGCTTGTTTCGCATCTAGCGCAATTTGGTAGTCCGTAGGATCAAGCTGTGCTAACACCTGCCCTTTCTCAACTATCTCACCCATTCTTACTGGCACTGACTCAATTTCACCAGCGACTTGAAACGATAATTCTGCGCGCTCAGTGGCACCAATTTTCGCTAAGAAATTATCCGTATGCTGGCTAGATAGATCTGGAACCGTGATGAGTTTCACTGGCTTAATAATATTTTTTTGTGGTTCTGAGTTTGCTTGATTGCAGCCAACCATAAAAAAACTCAGAGCAATCACTGCCGTCAATTTCAGCTGACTACTAAATAACGATGGGGAGTTAATCATAACGAAATCCAATACGTTCAGGTTTATTATACATTCGGGCAGTATATAGTTATTTATGTTCAGATCAAGTATACTTTCCACCTGTGCAGTAATTATTTTTATGAAAAATATTGTGAAATCTGATAAAAAGACAGCTTAGATGATAAGAAGGTTCGTATGACGGAAAGAAAACAAGGTCGCCGCTGTGCTCTGGCGGCAGAAGAGACAAAGCATCAAATCATTACCGTTGCCGCTCAAATGTTTTGTGAGCTCGGGTATGAGCGTGTTTCACTAAGAAATATCAGTGAGAAAGCTGGCGTTTCACACAGTTTGATCCGTCATCATTTTGGCAGCAAAGAGAACATTTGGTACTCCATTAGTGACTCTTTACATGAGTATATGCTGGCGTATATGAAGCATATTCTTCAAGAAATGCCACAAGGATTAGCCGCGAATACAACGCTCTATCTATTTATAACTAGAATGCAAGCACACATGCTCATTAGAAAAGAACCAATCCAGTTTATCGCTGATGCAGTGAGGCAGGCCGGAGAGCTATTAGACTACTTTATTGATAGCGTGGGTGAAATTGAAGCGGTGGTGTATAAGCTTGAGGCTGACTATAACCGAGATTTTCCGGAAACGCCGATCCGCATAGAAGAGATAAAGTGGCAATCCATCATGTCTGCGCACGCCGCTGCAAGTCTCACTCCATTCATGAAAGAGACTTGGGCCAACGAAACAACTTGTGAATCACAATGTTTACTTAATCACTGGCAGATTTTCAATCAAAGTATGGTTAGAAAACTCCATATTGCCCCGCAAGATGAACTGAAACCGACCTCACTTAATGAGATAGTTTATGAAGTAGAATGCAAGATGAACTGTAACCGAAAATCGGACTTATCCGAGTGATTTTCGATAAAATGGCACCACGAGAGGTTCAAGGATAATCTTGCTTCCCAGCGACCGACTAAGACGTTAATACCAATGTGAAGACAGTAACTTATGGAAAGGCTGAATGGGAATCAAAACATAGCCCAAGAGCCTTACATAAACCTAGCATTCAATACTATGTGTCTCATGCAGATATTGTTGCTCAAACTTTTTGATATCAATCGCTGGAGACCAGTAATAACCTTGTCCGACTTTACCTCCGAGCCGTTTTATCACAGTAAGCTCTTTGTGCGTCTCAATTCCTTCGATGACAACTTCAGCGCCAAAAACATCCGCCATATTCAGTAGTATTCGGACAATTTTTTGATTCGTCACATTATTTTCTATCGACTTCACAAACATCATGTCTATTTTTACTTCATCAATATTCAATTGGCTTAGATAAGCCATTGATGAATAGCCTGTACCGAAATCATCAATTGAGATAGCGAAGCCCAATTGTTTAATGTCACAGACACGTTTAATAAGCTCACTGGAGTTCTCTAACTCTTGAGATTCAGTAATTTCGAAAGTGATATAATGAGCATCGACTGAAAACTCATCTCTTTTGAATTGCAAAAAATCGATAAAATCCTTTTGTCGAAGATCAAGAACCGAAATATTGATCGACAGTTGAATGTCGACTCTTCGCATTGCAACCCAAGCAAACATTTTTTCAATTGCGATACGAGTGAGGCTATGAATTAGACCACTTTGCTCAGCAATAGGGATGAACTCACTCGGTGGAATCATACCTAATGACGGGTGTGTCCAACGCATCAATGCTTCACCACCAACAACGATATTCGTGTGCAGATCAAATTTTGGTTGAATATAGATATCGATTTTTTGATCGTATATCGCCAGCCTAAGATCATGCAAAATTCTTACATGACTTTCTATCTTTTCAGTCATTTTTTCGTTGAATTGCCGCCATTTTAAACCACTTTTCTGAGCCTCTAGCAATGCCATATAAGCCTTTTGATGGAGGCTTGAAATACCATCATCTCCATCACTCAGATTCGCACTCGCAGCCCTAAGATATAAGTCTGAAAAATATATACTGCTCGCTAATTGCTTTTGCCAAATATGAAGCACCTTTTCTATTTGCGTTTCGGTGTTCTCGTCATCAGTTACAAAAATTAAAGTCTGCTGTGGAGGAATACACACACCAAAATGTTCCTGATCTAAACTCATGCTCAGCTGCCAAGGTAATTCAGAGATTGGTTTGGCTACTTTAGATAACAACGTGTTAGTTTCAACTGTGACGATTTCATTACCCAATGTACTAATGAGATGATCTAATCCTTCGACATAAATTAAAATCAACTTGACTCGTTTTATATCGATGCCACGAGCAATGAACTGATCATTCAGAACATATTGATAGAAATGCTGATTGGGCATATTCAACGTTTGATCAATCAAGCGGTGCTGTTTGTCTTGGTGTTCTTGATATTGTAATCGCTTCGCAAGCCCTACCGATAGCAGATATAACTCAGCTAACACACCAAGCATAAAACTGTGTAAGGTCACTATATTCTGTGGTAACACATTCGCATAAGTAAGAAATCCACCCGCAGCCCCGACAAAGGTACACACCCAAGAAAGTAGATAAAACAGTGCTGGAGAATATTTCTGTTTCAACGCGATGATAGCAGTACTGATACATATATAACTGACAACGACAATAAGAACCGAGGTGACATACATCCGTTGCAATTCAGCAATTTGAAAGCTTACCACCAGCAGAATAATGAAAAACCACGAACTTTTTCCAATAAGCTTTCCTAACGTCGGTCTAAATTTTTTGATATCTAGATAATGGAAACCAAACCGTAATACGCACCAAAGCATCAATAGGTGAAAAACACCCATATGAGTGCCTAACCATCGGCAAAATACATCAGGGAAAATTAAATAGCCAAAACCATGTAACGGTGCAAATTGAAGAAACATACAAAGTTGCAGCAGTAAGTACCATCCATATTGCGAACTGTGTCGATTTAGAGAAAATATAAAGCCATTATAAACCGCTAACGCAAGGAACATCCCTATAACGCCACCCCAAAGAAACAGTGTATTCATGTGCTGACGGGCGAACTCAGGTTCATCCATTAAAACCAAAGGCATAATGGCAGGACCATCACTTTGCTTTTTTATCAGCAATGTGAGTTGCTCATCGTCTTGAATTGTAAACTCAAAATTTACGCCCTTATACGGTTCATTCGTCATAGGCCTATCGAGAATTCCGAGCGACTCAGCCTTTATCAGCGTCGTATCTTTAAATAGATAGAAATCTAAATGCTGCAATAGGTGGCTTTGAGAAAGCAATACTAGATTTTTAGGCCGCTTAAGCTGTGAAGCAGACAGTTGGATTCGATACCAATACGTATCGGCATTTGGAGAGGTGGAATGTTGGTATGAGGCCGTATCAAACTTTGCATTTTCGAGCATGTATTCAGCTGAGTTTGAATCAATATCAAGAGCAGTATCTAAAGGCGACGTTAAATTTTGTTGTTCAAATCTGTCATCTATATTCAATTCAGACGCAGTTAAAGAGCCACTAAATATTAGAAAGCAAATCCATAATGATCTAAACATAAGTGAACGAATGCCTCCTTGGCCTACTCCACGAATATACAACTGAAATTCACGTGAGTGCCTCGTCACTTTAGTAGCAAGTGACGATACGTTGAATATTATGCCCTGCTAAAATGATATGCCACTTTACGTATATTTCAAATAATGTCGCTTGAATCTGTTGTTCACCGTCATAAATATGAAAAAACATTTAACTCCTGTGCCAACACGCAAAAAGTGACCATTACGTTCAATTATAAGTGAGCCGTAATTTGTTAGGTTTGGTATGATATTTAATGGTACTAATTATTATGTATATATTTCTTTATGTAGAAATATCAGGCTTTTATATAACTAAAGTCAAATTACAAACCAATCAATTTATCAGCTTGGAATATAAATAATGGCACGCAATAAAGATAAAAAAAGTGGTAAAGGATCCGCTGGGCAAAATAGAAAGCAAAGTGAAGATTTTCTTGTCAAATATCAAAAAAAATCGGACGTCACGATGACTGATTCCGGCTTAATGTATCGCGTGATTGAAGCTACGAATGAACGCAAACCAACAATGGATGATAGTGTTGAGGTTCATCAAAGAATTCTGTTAACTGACGGGAAAATTATCGCAGATACATACAAGACCAACAGCCCAGAAAAATTTAGTGTGGAAGAAGCAATCGACGGATTAACCGAAGGACTACAATACATGACATTAGGTTCTCGCTATGAATTTGTAATCCCGCCAGATTTGGCGTGGGGGAAAAAAGGAAATCGCAGTAGCATCGGACCTAATGCGGTATTAACTATCGATATCCGTTTATTGGATATATTTTAATCTACCGCTGGATATAACGAAACGGCTTTGTTTTCACCAGACAAAGCCCGTTACCGTTAACCACTAGATATCAGTTTAATTGAATAAGCCTTATGTGAGTCGATAAAGCCGATAGCTGTCTCAGCAATACACATAAGCTATCGCGTATCAACTCACCCATCCAAACCCCGACGATTAAATCCGCACAGGCGAATTCTTAACGCTTCGCTTTGCCTCGGTTCTGATGAATTTTCAACTTAGCCTTCATTTTGCGCTTGTCGGCTGAGCGTCCTTTTTTATGTGGCGTGCGATCTTCTTCAACATCGCCAAGCAAACTCGGTTCAAAACCAGCTAACCACTCTTGCGGTAAGCGAGTATCAAGTAGCGTTTCTACCGCCTCAAGTAAGTATTCTTCGTCCCTACTCATTAGTGATACCGCTAAGCCTTCGTTACCTGCTCGGCCTGTGCGCCCAATTCGATGCACGTAATCTTCCGCTTTGTAAGGTAATTCAAAGTTCACAACTTGTTCTAGTTGCTGAATATCCAGTCCCCTTGCGGCAACATCTGTCGCAATAAGAGCGCGTACTTTGCCTGATTTAAAATCATCGAGCGCTTTCTGACGTGCGCCTTGACTCTTATCGCCATGAATGGATGCTGCTTTGATCCCGTCCAATTTCAGCTCTTTGACAAGCACATCTGTTCCCTGTTTAGTCTTAGTAAAGACAAGAACTTGTTGCCAGTTTCGAGAGCCAATAAGATACGCCAATAACTCGCTTTTACGTTTTTTATCAACGGGAAAGACAAGTTGCTTCACTTTATCTGCGGTGCTATTTGAAGGTGTGACTTGTATTTCAGTCGGATCACGCATCATATCGTGCGCTATTTTCTTTATCTTTTTATCAAACGTTGCCGAGAAAAATAAAGTCTGACGCTCATCGTTCATTCGACGAAGAATACGTTGGATATCAGGCATGAACCCCATATCTAGCATACGATCGGCTTCATCAAGCACTAAAGTTTCAGTTTGGTTTAAAACAATGTTTTTCACAAAGAGGTGATCAATAAGACGCCCCGGAGTCGCCACCAAAATATCAGCACCTCCTCGTAGATTCTTTGTTTGAACATGCATACTCGTTCCACCATAAGCAACAACGACTTTAACATCGCTACCTTCGGCATAACTTTCTAAATTATCAAAGACCTGCTGAGCAAGCTCTCGCGTCGGAACCAAAATCAACGAACGAACCACTTTGCTATGAGACTCTCTATCAATTGGATTCTGGGATAAACGTTGAATGATAGGGAAACCAAAAGCGGCCGTTTTCCCTGTTCCCGTTTGAGCGCCTGCTAATACATCTTTTCCTGCTAAAACATGAGGAATTGCGCGCTCTTGCACGCTAGTAGGTTGCGAAAAGTTCAGTTTCGCCAGTGTTGCGAGTATTGATTTGGAAAGACCTAATTGGTCAAAGGTAAGAGTGGTATCAGACATGAATTGCGCTCAAATATCAAAGAGGCGCGGATTGTAACAAAACTGTTCATCGCTTTCACGAATTACTGTGGTTCTTAATTGCTGTAGTTTTTAGTTACTACCGTTCTTAATTGCTATGGTTTTTAATTGCTAAAGTTCTCAATTGCTATAGCTGTTAGTTACCATCGCTCTTAGTTAACATGAATCTTAGTTACTGAGCACTTTAATATAGATTTAGCCAGCACATGATTGTGCTGGCTACAACGGTTATCTATTTATTTGCAAAAATGCTATCAGCAAGCTCTTCAACTGCCTGCTCATATTCGGATAAGTCGATGCCTATTTCGATTGCATCCAAGAGCTCCAAGCTCTCTTCATTGGTTGTTTGGTCACTCATTATTGACCTCCATTTCTTGTACACAAAATAGACGGGCTGTTAGTTCAGTGTGTGAAATCATCTTAAGACGACAAACCCATCGTTTATTTTTAAAAGCCACCGTGCCTTTATATCTACCTTATATGACAGTTTGCTAACGATCTAAAGATAATTCTCAAACTAATATGAACAACATCATAAGTAAACGTTTGCTTATGACTGTACTACCGTGCCACACAATAACTGTAAACAAAAAATTACACCGAGGAAATAATAATGTACAAAAGTAATTGCTTTGCACCTGATTATTCTTCAAAATGCTACAAAAGCAGTAGATACGACACACAAGAATGGCCAATCGCCAAATAAAAGTATCTACAACACCTTGAAATGTAAAATTAAGAATACACTCATGACATCAAAAATCTTTGGCAGTACTTTAATCATTGCTGGAACCACCATTGGTGCAGGTATGCTCGCTCTACCACTCGCATCAGCAGGCATCGGGTTTGGAACATCCCTCATCATAATGCTTTTTCTTTGGGGGCTAATGGCTTTCACAGCACTATTAATGCTAGAAGTCCATCAATACGCAGGTAGTGATGCAACTCTCCATACCCTCGCAAAACAGATTTTGGGTACGAAAGGAAAGTTTATTGCTAGCTTTTCCATGCTGTTCCTTTTCTACTCTCTCTGTGCGGCCTACATTGCTGGTGGAGGCGCTCAATTTACAGAACGTTTAAACAGCCTAGATATGGGTGTCGTGAACCAAACCTCAGGAACCCTATTATTTACTCTGCTTGTCG
The DNA here is from genome assembly GCF_013114135.1 of Vibrio sp. 03-59-1. NCBI lineage: Bacteria > Pseudomonadati > Pseudomonadota > Gammaproteobacteria > Vibrionales > Vibrionaceae > Vibrio > Vibrio sp. 03-59-1. The sequence goes on along the minus strand of NZ_VTYA01000018.1, from coordinate 50,286 downwards.
CAATGGTCGTGACCGTTGGAACAAGCACTGTTGATAAGGTAAACCGAATACTATTTACATTAAAATTAGTCGCCATGGTGTTCGTACTCACCTTTCTTGCGCCAAATGTCACTGAATCTTACCTTTTGAGTATGCCTATGCAGCAAGGTTTAGTTGTAGCGGCAATCCCAGTGATTTTTACCTCGTTTGGTTTCCACGGCAGTATTCCAGCCATTGTGAAGTACTTAGGCGGAGAAACAAAAGCATTGAAGAAAGCGATCGTGATTGGCTCTGCCCTACCGCTGGTTATTTACATTCTATGGCAAATCGTCACATTGGGTGTGATCAGCCAATCCGTATTAGTCAACAATTCAGGCCTAAGTGCGTTACTAAACACGCTTTCACAAACTGTACATAATTCCAACTTAGCGAACATTGTTGGGGTTTTTGCGGATCTTGCGCTAGTAACTTCGTTTCTAGGTGTGAGCCTAGGCCTATTCGAATACATGGGTGATACGCTTAACAAACAACAAGGTACGAAAAATCGAGTTCAGTCTGCTCTTATTACTTTTGTTCCGCCACTATGCTTCGCTCTCTTTTACCCGCAAGGGTTTATTATGGCACTTGGGTACGCTGCCATAGCCCTTGCTATACTTGCTGTATTGTTACCTGCAGTCATGGCTCATACTGTAAGAAAAAATGGCAATAATGATCAGTTTTACCAAGTTAAAGGCGGTAATCTTTCATTAGTTTTTAGTGGCATTTGTGGCTGTGTTATCATTGGAGCTCAATTGTTAATAAGTTTTGGCATTCTAAGCCCGCTTGGTTAACTAGATTGAATTCACACTTAACTTTTGATGACTTAGATCACACTTATTAAAAGTCACTTACTGTGGGTTTCACAAGAAAGTGCGATAGAGCACATTAAAATGTGCTCTATTTCGTAAGAATGGCTCAATATAATTTTGCTGCGGAGCATTTATGAAGGAAGTACAATTTAGGACGATTGATCGCCTATTTATAAAGATGTCAATTAATGACAAGATGTGGGTGATATTTGCACTCTTTTTAGTAGCGTTGACCGCAACCGCTGGGGCTCGTTATTTCAATAGTATTGACCAAATTGAATCACAATCTATCACTGCTGCCGAATACAAACTGCAAGGAATGCTATCTAATTCAGATCTAGATGTTCTTTCCGCCTCTTCTTTACGTAAAAGTAACGGTGTGCAATCAACTCAATATACAAATGGTGTGGTTACCGTTAGTGCTACTCATTCTTCAGGTCAAGCATTTACCCTTGCAGAAAATGTAAAACAACTTGAAGGCGATAAAAAACAACAGGCCTTAACTTCATTTTTCCTAACTTACCTTTGGGCTGTTCCTTTTGGTATTTTTGTGTACTGGGTTGCGACTTTCCTAGGTGGTGCTTTGTGGGTTCTATTTAGTACTACAGAAAAAATTGGGGCGGGTGATCTTACTTCGCGCTTAGGCTTCCACCCTGGACGTGATGAGTTTGGCACTATCGGTTGCGCATTAGATAAATCGATGGATACGCTAACTGAACTTGTGGTTAGCGTTAAAGAGAGTGCTGAAACACTTAGCAATACTTCATCTTCGTTTGAAGGCGAAATGAAGCAGAGCGAAGCACAAATCACCAATCAATATGCGTCTTTAGATTCAGTTGCAACGGCAATGGAACAGATGACAGCCTCAGCTCAGGAAGTCTCTAACATTGCTCAGCAAGCGACAGGACAAACCGATCAGGATGCTAAACATGTTGCTTCAAGTCACCAGCGTGTTCAGCAAGCAATTAATGAAATTGGCCAGCTGTCTCAATATATCGAGCAAGCGTCAAATTCAGTAGCAACCTTGAATGAAAACACGACTCAAATAAACGAAGTTATCACAACCATTAATGCGATTTCTGAACAAACCAACCTACTCGCATTAAACGCAGCCATTGAGGCAGCGCGTGCAGGCGAACAAGGTCGTGGTTTTGCTGTCGTGGCAGATGAAGTAAGAACTTTAGCGAGTCGTACTCAAGCAGCGACTGTCGAAATTCAAGCGATGATCGAGAAATTACAATCAGAAAGCCAAAATATTGCCAATATCACTCAGCAAACAGTTAGCCAAGCACATACAAGCAGCGACTTAATTTCTGATATTGGAAGTGATGTGAGCTCAATTGCGAATTCAGCAACCACATTAATGGATATGAGTATTCAAATCTCAACGTCTGCTGAAGAGCAGAGCGCAGTAGCGAATGATATTGCCGCAGAGTTAAGTGATATCCGAACTCAATCCAATACCCTGAAATCTGTTGCTGAACAATCTTCGGCTGGTATTTCGAACCTTACAAAAGCATCGAATTCACTCGGAGAAGTACTGAAACGTTACCGCACGGTTTAATCCGATCTAACGTTTGTGCCCATTACTAATAAAGCGCTCAGTGAGCGCTTTTTTTTATCTATTCATCTTCAGAATGTACTTCACATCGAGTAGACAGTTAGACGAAGTTTACGTCTATGGACAACTTTGGGTACTTTCAACAACCTCAATAACAGCATTATTTCATTCCAATAACCAGTACTTGAATCGCGTCTCATTTTTTACACATAAATAAGTTTTTGTATGCTCAAAAGTTAGACAAAAGGAGTAATCTTAATTGATAAGGATTTTCCTTACTTTTGCTGCCAGGGATCCAATATGATAAAAATAAAACCAGAACTAAACAATGACGTTGTATGCCCGCTCTGCCACCATGACGAGTACCTACTATCAGAAAGTGGTGAAAAGTTTACATGTGGATCGTGTGGTTTCCATACCAAACAATTCAAATCTATTATCAAAAACAACCACCACCATTTTCAGCATCAACGCCAACACACATATGTATATCTATCTAACAGTGTGTATCACTAATCCAACTTTCAATTTCACCTAAGTGATGGATGTGTGTGACACTTGGCAAATCAACTTTTGTTGCAGACATTCCATTACATAGCTGGATTGTTTTCACTCCGGCATCCACGCCTGCTTGCACGCCTTTTTTTGTGTCATCAACGTACAGACATTCTGATGGCAAGAAACCCATACTCATCGCAGAATACATAATTAGGTCAGGTTCTGGCTTCCAACTATTGGTATCAAACGCTGAAAATATTTTCCCATCAAAACTATCTAGTAGACCCGTTAAAGAGAGTGAATATTGCACTTTATCTTTTGGTCCATTTGATGCCACGCAAAACTCAATTTGATTTTTTTCTAAAAATTGAATAAGTGATCTAGCGCCGTTCATTGGCTTCAACTCGGCTTGAAATAAGAGGCTAACTTGCTCTCGATACATTGGTTCTAAAACATCTAATGAAATATTTAAACCAACACGGGCATTAGTTTCAGATAATATATCTGCCAATTTTCCACCCTGAAAATGCTCGATACTTTCATGAAGAGTTAACTCTGCCCCAAATGAAGTAAATACATTCACTAGTGCTTGGCAACAGAGCTTTTCACTATCGATTAGCGTTCCATCACAATCGAAAATGACACACTTTATTGAACTTGGCATTGCTCTCTTAGTCATAACTTGCCCTATATTTCGAACATTAAGTTATATACTATTTCATTCATTGGCATGATTCTGTGCATAGCTAACAGATTTATCTTGAGACCAAATTTTGCTTTACAAAATAGAATATTGGTCACTGTATTGAACAATAAATTGATCGTTCAGGTGAAATATTGACGAAAATACCAACATCAAATAAATATTCTATACTGCGTTTACGATTTTCGAGTTAGCATCTGGGTAGGTATTTCGAATTTTGACGAACTCCTCGATGTTTTCGAGCAACAAAGTGGTCAAATCAGGATCAAACTGCAACCCCTGTTCAGCTTCAAACCATGCAACGACTCTCTCGATAGGCCAAGCATCTTTGTAGCAACGTTGACTTAGAAGTGCATCAAAAACATCGGCAATCGCAGTGATACGAGCAAAGATATGAATATTTGTCCCGGACTTTTGTTGAGGATATCCATTACCATCCCACCTTTCATGATGCTCATTGGCAATAATGGCAGCTAAGTTCGTTAAGTCACCATTACTCGTCTTCAGCAGATTGAAGCCTACCGTGGTATGTTGCTGCATGATCTTCCACTCGCTCGCTGTCAATTTGCCTGGCTTGTCTAAAATAGCTTCAGGTACGGCAATTTTTCCAACATCGTGCATAGGACTAATGATTTCGATAATCTCAATTTCACGATGGCTCAAACCTTTCAGCTTGGCCAACAGAGCAGACAAAATTGCCACACGCTTAACATGATTGCCCGTTTCACCAGAACGAGTTTCAATCGCTTCGCCTAGAACATGGATCATCTCTTTTTGTACGCCAACGGTACGTTTTTGAAGAGAGAGAATTTTTGAGTTCTTCTTTGCCAGTTCACGCTTTTGTCTCAGCATGACAGATTGTGTAATGATAACTAGAAACAAAGAAATAATAATAATCCCAGCACCTAAAAGTAATCTGAAATTATCTTCAAGAAATGATTTTGGCTTATTTAAAATGACAACGGATTTAGGCAATAGCTCCTGCTCTATCCCGAACTTAATCATAACCTCATAATCAAATGTGAGAAGGTTGACATTAGGGAAGCTAAGAGCTTTAGTAAAGTTCATAGGAATATACTGATCAAGTGCTTGAACCGCTTCTACACCCATATTTTCGGAATGGTTCACGTACCCACCCAAAATACCGTTAATAATATAGAAATCCCAAAAGACAAAAACTGGGGCAGCACTTTTCTTACCAATCACAGATGCGATATTCTCATAAGTATGGTAGATGCCTTTATCTAATTCTGTATTAAAATGCGTTAATATCACTGCATCATCAGGCGACACTGTTGACAGTAAATCCCCTGCAGCATTCAACGTTTGATCTCTCACCTCGACGAGATTGACGTCTGGTAGATTAGATATAATCGGTAAAGCCTTATTTCTAATTAACTCCGAAGTCGTACTTCTGTCCGATAAATAATAAATATTCTTTATATCTTTTCTGAGTTTTATTATTTCAGATATATTTCCTTCGACATTATCTCGCTCATAAAGAGTTGCAGTATAATCAGAGACGGAATCTAATCGTGCTGATAAGTCATTTATGCCTACAGCAATAATTGGAATCGTTCTATTGGGGATGATATTCGTTTTATTTAATAAACGAACAGCATTATCATCAGTTGCGATTACTGCATCGAATGGGTATGCATTGTATTTAACTCTAAAGTAACGCTCTAATTCTTGATAGTAATCATTGGTGTTAATTCTTTTCGTATCAAGATATTCAACTGATACTTTGACAGGTGTTGATGCTAAAGACAGAGCTTTATCGATCCCATTTTGCAAATCACGAGTCCACTGATAGGAAGGATCATATGAGTGAATGATAAGGATCCGCTTGAAGGGATGCTCAACAGTTTTGGCTGCTTCTAAAAGTTGATTCACTTCATTAGCTTGAAGGAACATAGAAAATGCACTGAAAAAAGCCAACAAACTCATTTTCAATACAAATGACATTTTTTGAAGTACCACTTTAGAGGGAGAACTTTAATGATACTTCAAACATTACAATTGTTACTAGCCTTTACTGCTTCTCTACCCACACTTCACAATCATTAGTGTGACTTTGTTTCCAATAACGCCAAAGCTGGTAAGTAAATTTCTCGATGTCATCTTCATTATCATTGTGCCATGCTAAATCTGATATGAGACATTCAATATCATCACAACTAACCATTGCCGCAGCCACAGGCTCACCGGACTTAAAGCCAACATACAGTTCATGATCAGAAGATAGAATAATCTGAGTAAGAAATTCAATAATATTGGATTGGTCGCGATCCAATTTCCATTTCTTAGACTGGATTATAGAAAACATAATCGTCAGCCGATGAAAATCAACCAAGTAGATCTCATCAACCACATCATCCCCATGGCTAAGCATGGTATCGAGCTCTTGATAATGTTTAGTTTCTAAGCTTTTTACATACAGATCTCTACCCAACAAGCTTTCAGATGTTGGAAAGTCCACATCGACTTGCCCAAGTAACCAGTGGTTTTTCTTTTCTACGATGTTTGGCGTGGTTTTATTCATTCTTTTAATTACCAATAATTGTTTAAATTGCTGCAATTTAACGAAAGAAAAAGCCGTATTACCCCCAGATATCACAGCTTTTCGGTATGCATAAATTTGATTTTGGGGCTGAGCTACACGCAGAAAGAGCACAAAGACTCATAATTATAACTAACACTTTTATCTTCATCGTTTTGTACCTTATCTACATTGCATCTACGCTCAGTGGCAACACCATAGCAGGTTTTTATCTCTAAAACTGGACTAGACTCAACTGTTGAGGCTAAGGCTTTCAATTTTTTGGTTAATGTAAATCGACGACCTCCAATGTGGTAAGATATATTAATCTAGTTGAAATCTAAGGATTTATGATGAAGAAAATTCTATTCGCTCTTGGCCTTTCTGTTTTTTTGGTTGGCTGCTCTGACAACGAAGTGGGTGACGTATCTCTCGGCCTCTTCACAATGAAAGACATCAAAATAGAAAATCTCAAAGATGATATAGTGACAGGCGTAACTTGCCATATTGCCTCTATCGAAGCTGATTTTAGCCTCGCTGACCCGAGTGACAGCTCAATATCTTGCCGTCAAACAGGTGACATTACCCCTGATATGATCGCGCAAATTGATAAAAGTAAATCCGGCGAAGTTGTCTTCAAAAAATCGAAAAGTATCTTTTTCAAATCGATGAAAGTAAGACGTATCTATGATCCAGAAAACCAAACTCTGCTTTACTTGTCTTATACAACGAAAGAAACGGACGGTAGTTTCAAGCATAGCCTTTCTACAGTGCCGCTTTGGGGTACAAAAGCCTTCGGTTCTTCCACTGGTGAAAAATGAGTCAATCAAGTGCCAAACCTTTCTGTTTGGCACTCTTAAATGTAATAAATTGAAAACAATCTAGAGCTTGTGTGATATGATGCGGGAAAATTTCCAACTCGCATTTTAAAAATGAAGTTTCCTGGTCAGCGCAAATCTAAGCACTATTTCCCAACACACACTCGAGATCCACTTGTTAATCAGATGAAGCAAACTCCAAAGTTGTATCGTCCGATTATTGTTGGTGTTGGTCAAACTATCGTCGATATAGAAGCTCGTGTAGATGATGAGTTCCTCACTAAGTACGGATTGAGTAAAGGACATTCTTTGGTCTTAGAAGAGAGCAAAGCGGATGCTTTATATGATGAGCTCGTCGAACGCGGCCTTATCACTCATCAGTATCCTGGCGATACTATTGGTAATACATTGCACAACTATTCAGTGCTTGCAGATAGTAAATCTGTTCTGCTTGGTGTTATGTCTCGTAATATCGAAGTCGGTTCTTTTGCGTATCGTTACCTTTGCCGCACATCTTCACGCATGAACCTTAATAACCTCCAAACGGTAGAAGGTTCAATCGGTCGTTGTTACACGCTAATCTCTCAAGATGGTGAACGTACATTTGCGATCAATGAAGGGGAAATGAATCAACTTCGTCCAGATAGCATTCCTGAAGATGTATTCGAGAAAGCATCAGCGTTAGTTGTTTCTTCTTATTTAATGCGTGGTAAACCTGAAGATCCAATGCCGCAAGCAGTAGCTCGTGCTATTGAGATCGCGAAGAGCCAAAATGTCCCCGTTGTTCTTACCCTTGGGACGAAATGGGTTATTGAAGGTAATGCTGAGTGGTGGCAGGATTACATTAATGAAAACATTTCAATCATTGCGATGAATGAAGAAGAAGGAGAAGCCCTTACCGGTGAAAAAGATCCTCTTCTTGCAGCAGACAAAGCTCTCGATTGGGTTGATTTGGTTCTGTGCACTTCTGGCCCTGTTGGACTTTATATGGCTGGCTATATTGAGGATTCAGTTAAGCGCGAAACCGAACTTCCTTTACTGCCGGGTAATATCCCTGAATTTAATAAATATGAATTCAGTCGAGCGATGCGTAAACAGGAGTGTAAAACACCTGTAAAAATTTACTCGCATATCGGCCCTTACTTGGGTGGACCGCTTGAAATAAAAAATACCAATGGTGCGGGTGATGCTGCGCTGTCTGCTCTTCTTCATGATATGGCGGCAAATAGCCATCACTGTATGAACGTTCCTAATTCATCAAAGCATGATCAGCCTTACCTAACCTACTCTTCACTCTCTCAAATTTGTAAATACGCAAACCGCGTAAGCTACGAAGTGTTAACTCAGCACTCACCTCGTTTAGCTCGTGCGTTGCCAGAGCGTGAAGATAGCTTGGAAGAGGTTTACTGGGACAGGTAATACTGATTCAAATCAAACTTCTTTTATCTATGTAAATAAAGGCCACATAACGTGGCCTTTATTATTGTTACACGAAAAATATATGGTACAACAATCTCATATTGATCTAAGGCAGAAAGTTTATTGTTTTATTTCTTATAGTGTAGAACTCTAGAATTTTCTCTTTACATAATACGATATAGCCGTATCATGCCGACGCAAACGATTACGCAACTTGAGTAAGTGAGAATAAGGGGCATTTATGCTATCTGATATTGATATCTGTCGAGCAACAAAACTAGCGAACATTGAAGCGATCGCCACTAAAGCGGGGCTTCTCCAGTCTGAATTCCAATCTCATGGCCCTTACAAAGCAAAAGTCTCATTACAAACCATCAAACGATTAGAAGACAATCCTAATGGCAAATTAGTCTTAGTCACTGCGATAACGCCAACCCCTCTTGGCGAAGGTAAAACAGTCACGACGATCGGCTTGTCTCAAGGCTTAGCCCAAATTGGAAAATCTGTTATGGCCTGCATTCGTCAGCCATCTATGGGACCAGTTTTTGGCGTTAAAGGCGGTGCCGCTGGCGGTGGATTATCTCAAGTAGCACCAATGGAAGAGTTAAATTTACACCTCACTGGTGATATTCATTCAGTAACCGCGGCCCACAACCTTGCAGCTGCAGCAATCGATGCTCGTATTTACCATGAACAACGTGAAGGCTACCAAGCATTTGAACAACGTTCAGGACTGAAAGCATTAAAGATTGATTCGAATAATGTCTGCTGGAAGCGTGTTGTCGACCATAATGATCGTGCTTTACGTATAATTACCGTTGGTCAGAATGAACCTGGAAAAACGATTAACGGCTATCAACGCGAAGATGGATTCGACATTTCGGCCGCATCTGAACTCATGGCTATCTTAGCTCTTGCTGCGGATTTGAAAGATCTACGCCATCGTATTGGTAATATTGTTATGGCGTATGATTTAGAGGGCTTACCTATTACCGCTGAAGATTTGCAAGTCGCGGGAGCAATGGCAGTAACAATGCGAGATGCCATCGAGCCAACACTTATGCAAACACTCGAAGGCGTACCAACGCTAATCCATTCAGGCCCATTTGCAAATATTGCTCACGGTAACTCTTCTATTATTGCTGATAATATCGCTCTAAAACTCGCCGATTACACTGTTACAGAAGGCGGATTCGGTTCTGATATGGGATTTGAAAAAGCGTGTAATATCAAAGCACTAACATCAAAAACCTCTCCTGATTGTGCAGTCATCGTCGCAACATTACGTGGCTTGAAAGCGAATTCGGGACTTTACGATCTCCGCCCTGGCGCTGCACTTCCTGACTCTTTATTTCGCCCAGATCAAAATGCACTAGAAGCTGGGTTTGAAAACCTAAAATGGCATATTAACAACGTCAATCGTTATGGTATTCCTGCTGTCGTCGCCATTAACCGCTTCCCTCAAGACTCTGACGAAGAACTAAATGTTTTGAAAGAGATGATTGAGTCATTAGATGGGCAAGTTTCTGTCGCGATCAGTGAAGCATTTGAGAAAGGCGGAAATGGTGCAATTGAACTCGCAAATGCCGTCACAATCGCGTGCGAAAATGAGAAAAGCTTCAATTCGTTATATACACTAGAACAATCTATTGAAGAGAAGTTAATGGCGGTTTGCAAAATTGGCTATGGTGCAACAAGTGTCGAGTTTTCAGAGCTTACCAAGAAACAACTGCATCAGTTGACTGTACAAGGGTTTGACAAATTAGCGGTTTGCTTAGCAAAAACACCATTATCTATATCCACTGATCCTTCAGTAAAAGGTGCTCCTAATGATTTTACCGTTCATATTAGAGAGTTAAAATTATGCTCAGGTGCTGGGTTTATTTATGCTTTGTGTGGCAATGTAATGACAATGCCAGGTTTACCTGACAAGCCAGCGTTCATGGCTTTAGATCTTGATGATGAAGGTAATATTACAGGCTTAAGTTAAGCCATTTCAGTTATCACTAGTCATGCACGAAAGCTCCAGCAGTCAACTCGGCTCTGGGGCTTTTCTGTTTTGGTTCCTACTTTTATTGAAGCAAATTTCGTCCATTTACAGTGTAAAAACCAATAATACGGATTCGAGAAGAATCCTAGTGCCCACACTCCATTCATAAATCCACACAATCTGACACATTCACTCAAATATATGCGTACAACATCACATGAATAGCTCGCAAAACAATGTACCATATATCATTACTATGGTGAGGTGAAAGCGTTGACATTTATATCAAAAGCAATCTATCAATTTATATTAATATTTATTGCATTAAGTATTGTGCCAGCTATTTATGTCGTAAAAGAGTATGACAACATTTATACAAAACACGCGCATGAAATAAATAAAACTAGCTTTAATCAACTTGAAACCATCTCAAATGACTTCAGTAAACTAATTAAAAGGCTCCATGCATCCACAAAAAACATGGCTACCTCTACTGTCTTGCTTCAAGCACTACAAGAACCGAACTCTACAAATATAAAAGTGCTTCATGATGTTTGGGCACTTATCGCTGATGGGCAAGGTTATTTTTCAAAACTCCGCTTCATTAACAGTGATGGTATGGAAGTTTTGCGCGTTAATTATGATTCATCAGGGTCATTCCCTGTTGACGAACGACACCTCCAGAATCAATCTAACCGTGAATTTTTTCAGTACGCAACGGGTTTGTCAGCTAACCAAGTAGGCATTTACTCCATTGATTTAGAAATGGAAAATAATACATTTTCTCAACCACTATCCCCTACTCTACGCTTTATCGTACCAATCACAGTTAAAGGTGATCGCTTGGGGTACTTCGTTGCTAACCTTAATCTCAATATCGTATCGACAACCCTTCATGCTCACCACCTTACAAATCGATACACTACCATTATCAATGGCGATGGTTACACTCTCCTTGGTGGCAAAAAAAGCACTGCATATGGACATTTAATTTCAGAAAGAGAAGGGGAAACTCTCAAAGTCACTCAACCTGAGTTGTGGTCCTTAATTCAATCAAATGAAAGCGGCAATTACTTTAACGGAAAACAGTGGACGACCTATTCTAAGATTTATTGTCCGTTTGATTTCTCTGACGACTCTCTTTATATGCTAGTGACCCATAAAAATGACGATTTTGTCTCAGCTTATAAGAACAATATCGAGGATTTTAAGTGGCAAGTCGCGGCTTTACTCTTTATTTTGGTTTTCATATCCATATCCTTTACCGTGTGGAATATAACCCACAAGAAAAACTGTCTTGACAGTAAAATAGCCAAGGCGGCAATGAATGGAATGTCCGCGGTCATCATTACTGACAAAAACAATCGTATAATTACTGTTAATCAAGAATTTACGAGAGTAAGTGGTTACACGTTAGATGAAGTAAAAGGTAAGAGCCCGTCACTGTTTAGCTCAGGGAATCACAACCAAGAGTTCTTTATTAATATGTGGCGTCATTTACAGACCGATGGTCAGTGGCAAGGAGAAGTCATCAATAAGCGTAAAGATGGAACCTTGATAACGGAGATTTTAAGAATTCAAGCCATTACAGGCAAAAACAATGTCATTAAATTTTATGTCGCTTCATTTGTCGATATTACAGAACGTAAAGAGTTAGAAAATAGATTAAGAACCTTAAGCGAAAAAGATCCACTTGCGGGGTGCTGGAACAGAAGAAAGTTTGATCTCGAATTAAAAAATGAGTGTGCACGGGTGGTTCGTTATCCTCAACAGGCGAAGTCTTGTCTTGGCATCATTGATATTGACCATTTCAAACGAGTGAATGACAAACTCGGACATGATGAAGGTGATAAGGTGATTAAAGTTGTAACAGAAATCCTTCAAAAAGAGTGTCGCGAAACTGATTTTATCGCTCGAATTGGCGGTGAAGAATTCGGTGTAATTATGCCCCACACAACCACTTCAGAAGCAGAGATCGTTATGAACCGTTTACGTGTTGCGGTATTTCTACATTTTGAAGAAAAAATCACTATTAGCGGCGGGGTCACTGACATAATCGAGAGCTCAGAACGCACCTATAAATGCGCTGACATTGCTCTTTATGATGCCAAATCTTCTGGTCGAAACAAAATTGCTCTGTTTTCTAGTAGTGAGTTTGATCAAATCGCTTAATCAAGTTCTCCACCATATACAAGCCACATCCATCTCATATAAAAAAGAAGCACCGCGATATTAACCGAGGTGCTTCATCTACGTTTAGTGAATGTTTCGAGTAAAAGCAAATTTACCTGAAATTAAACATTACAAACTTTCGTCCAACTTCCATCACTACCAGGGACTGAAGCGGTCCACCAATTAGCTTGGTACACCACGCCTTGATGGATCAGTTTATCGCCTGTATTTGCATGGCTAGGGTTTCCCGCCCAGTCTTTTTGCGGAAAGTCCGGGTAAATTCCAACGCCAGAGCTCTCACAAGTTCCAGGGTTTGTTCCACCATTGTCTCCATCATTACCGTTATTAAAGTCACCTAGAGGTAAATCAGGCTGTTCGAACTTAAATGCGTAATCAACACCATTAACATTCACGCTGTAGTTCGCAGGCCCAGAAATTGGCAGGTAATAGACCATATCAAGTTCATAAACGCCACCTGCTGGAAGTTCTTTCCAAGCTGGCAATGTGAATGCAACACGGTGCATGGTGCCATCTAAGCCACCGATATTATCACTACGTGAGTGACCTGAAGCAATAACAGTCAGGCCCCCACCGGATTGGTCTTTGGCATTGTCTGGAGCGGATACTGGAATGTCAAACTGGAACTCTGTGCCACCAGGTAGAGCATGACCCGTATTATTAGTGAAGGTCACTTTAGGGTTAATTGGGTAGTTTTGATCACCAACTTTAAAGCCACCGACCGAAACCGCTATATCCACGCTTTCTGTTGGTATTGCGCCAGTCGCAACCTTATTTCCATACGGTGTCGCTGATTTAAATTTATCATAAATCGCTTTGGTCATGGTGTTACCCATATGGTATTCACCATTACCACTGGTACATGCTTGCTCAGTAGTATCAATACTAGTGCGATTTCCTGCGTTATCAAGGATATAACAGTTATAGTCCCCCGCGAGCTCCCAGAACATGATGCCGCCAATCTCTTTATCGATAACATAGTCTGCTTTCACATCGATAGACTGTTTATCTTCCGTTGAAAGGAATACGCCCTTCTCTGCATTCCACAACCAAGGGGCTACGGCTACACTGTCATAGTGACGAGCATAAGAGCCAACAAATTTATCCGCGGGATCATTAACAGGATCAAGCTTATATGCGTCGGCATAAGAGCCCCAAATACCTTTCTCTAAGTTTTTAGCATGCCACATCGGGTTGGATCCCGCGCCCATTTCATTCCCTTTTGCGTCGGTATCGTGCCACATGTTATCGATACCAATTGCACCATTACCGCAATTGTTTTTCTCACCTTCTCCTGTCCCTGCCGCACACTCAGCTTGATTAGGAAGTGCCGCTCTGCCCCATAGGCCATTATCACCTCCTGTTACGTCCTGCCAACCACGAGTGTAATATGGAACGCCAATATTGATTCGTCCCGCAGGCATAGAACCTCTAAAGTAGTGGTAGGCCCAGTCTGTATTTAGATAGCCAATCCCGCCATATGCCGCCGTTCCGTAGACATTCCACTGTGCGAGTTCAGAATCCTTGCCTGTGTCATACAAAGCAGCATTGTGACCAACATGATCATTCCACGCGCCGTGCAAGTCATAAGACATAATATTGACGTAATCAAGGTACTTAGTGACATCAAATGTCTCCATCCCACGCAACAAATAGCCAGAAGACGGTGCGGCAATGGTTAACATATAATGATGGTCATCTTGCGTAGAAGCGACATCCAATTTTTCACGCAGCACCTTCATCAACTCTTGATAAGAAGCCCACAGATACTGTCGGCGTGGCTCCATAAATGCCTTATCATCAGGATTACCCGCTCCCGCCATAGACGTTGGGTACTCGTAATCGATATCTAGACCATCGAAGCGATACTTTCTCATCATTTCAACAGCAGAGGTTGCGAATGTCTCGATCCCTTGTTTATTGATCGAACCATCGGCATTCGTCGTCATAGTATAGAATCCGCCATCTGCGACTCTATTACCATCAGAGCCAAAATGGCCTCCTGTTTCAGCCCATCCTCCAATTGAGATAAGCGTTTTCACATCGTGCTTCTGTTTTGCAGTCGCAAGCGCACCAAAATGGCCTTTGAAACCTAGATTTGGATCGATCTCAACACCAGCCCACTCTTTGCTAACGGCAGCATTATTTGGATCATTAACGTCCCCAACATTCACTTTGCCATCAGAGCCGATACTCACGAACGCATAGTTAATATGAGTGAGCTGCTCCCAAGGAATATCTTTTACAAGGTATGCGGCTTGTGGGTCATCCCCCGAACGCCAGCTGGTGAAATAGCCAATCACGCGACGTGGGTGATCAGCGCCCATAATTTCACGCCCTTCGTCATCATAAATAGTGCAATATGGAACATTCACGCCCTCTGTTTGATACAAACCATCTGGGCGGCAAGTGTTAGCGACAGCATCTCCTTTCACTACCAACTCACTGATGGAGGAGTCAGTCGTTGCACCTTCGTTGTCTGTCGATCTTGCATATACTGCTAATGTACCCACTTTGACAGCGGTATAATTAAGAACATATGGGGCTTTTGCTGCGGTTTCCACAAGCTGCCCTCCAACAAAGAAATCTACTTTATCAACACTTCCGTCTGAATCTTCAGCCGTAGCAGTCAAAGTGACGGTCGAATTAAGATCGACTTGAGAAGCAGAAAGAGCAAGGCTAGCGGAAGGTGGAAGGTTATCAGAAGCCGCTGGATTAACGGAAATCAACACAGAGCTCTCTTTGCTCACTCCACCTTTATCGTCATATGCAATGACGCTAAATAAGTGATCTCCAACGGTTGAGGCCCAAGTTGCTAAATAAGGAGCAGAGCGGCTATCGCCTACAATAACGTCATCCACAGAAAACTCGACTAATGCGATACTTCCATCTGCATCACTTGCATCAGCAGCCAATTGAACAACATCACCAGCGGTGATCGCATCATTTATACTTGGAGATGTCAAACTTGCTGTCGGAAGCTGGTTAGGCTCTACAGGGCTAGTCCCTGAACACGCATCAAGCAACTTCCACTGGGCATAATCACCAGAAAACTTTGTTGGATCATTATTTTGATTCCAGTAATTTGCTTGATATGCACTACCTTGATGCTGAACTTTTGCTCCGCCCGTATATACTTCTGCCGAATCCCAGACTTCCATAGCATTACAATCAACGGCTGCGTAGCTATTAAAAGCCATTAAGCAGGAAACTGTCAGTGTGCTAAGTGCAAACATACTCGTATTTGCTACTTTGTTTTTCAAACGCATAATACCTATCCCTTAACTTATTGTTCCACGTATTAAAAAGATATATTTAAGATGACAACGACTTAAATCGCTGCGTGAAGCAACTTTAGGCTAGATAGATTTTTTAACACTGAGATTTATTCTGATTCACACATTCACTCGCAAAATGTTGTGTGAACAGTGCAACAACAGAGGCTTATTTTGCATCGATAAGAAATATTTCGAAGATTTTTTGCAATAAAAAACCACATCAGATTCGATGTGGTTTCGAGTTGAAGCATGACTAGTACTTCTAGGGAACTAAAACAGCTTTACGATTAAGCTTTGGATATTATTGCAGAGAACCAGAACATTAAAAGAGTAAATTTAATGGATTGTATTTCCTCTTTTCATTTATAGCTCATATTCTGCAATATACTTTGTTTATACACTTTTGTTTATGCACCTTTCGGAGTCGAGTTGAAGTGACGTTTAAATTCTCTACTAAATTGTGATGAACTACTATAACCAACCAACCTAGCAGCTTCATTGACACGCTTTCCTTCAAATTGGATCAACTCTCGGGCTTTATTCAATCTTACTTTTTTCAAATACTGCAGTGGCGATTCTAAGGTGACAGAACGAAAAGCCTGATGAAAAGCAGAAATACTCATATTCGCTTCCTCTGCTAACTCTTGCACCGTCAATGAATCTGAATACTCTTTATGCACTTTACTTAATGCCTTTGCGACTCGTGCATAATGCCCATCATGGTGTGCGAGCTCAAACAACACGTAGCCTTCGGAACTTGTCAGGGCGCGATAAACAATCTCTTCTAACAAGGATTCACCAAGAACTTTGGCTTCAAGATCGTTATGCAAAGCGAGCATCATGCGCTTGCAACTCTCTAACATGTCGTTTTCCATCCGTACAGATTTCAGGCCGCAGTTCTCTTGCTTACACTGCCGCGTATTCTGAAAACCCAGTTCTTCTAGTCTTCGAACGATACGATTGAGGATCTTGGAATCAATGCTGATCGTTAACCCGAGCAGTGGTTCTTCATCTTGTGGCAAAGCTTCACACTCTAAAGGCATAGGAACGCCTACAACTAGGTAGTCATCAGGCCCATAGGAGACAGGTTGATTGCCTATATGAATATTCTTATGCCCTTGCCCCATTACAATGATGCCAGATTGATAGATAAAAGGCTGACGTTGATTCCCTAAACTGCTGCGATAAAAATGAACTCCGGGGATCACCGTTTCACGAATACCTTCTAAATCATGCCACCCTTTATGATCCACAAAAGATTGCATTAACGCACCTAATTCACTCATACCGTACCTATCGTATATTCTGGTCAACTACAGACACAGATTACGACAATTATAGAAATAGGCAACAAAATTGGATGAATTAGCCTTTTTTAGCCATCAATGCCGTACTATTATGCACAGTATAAAGTCGTGTTGGATAAATACGACATAAGAATAAGCCTGAGTTATAACAAACTCACGAATAACACTTGAGGTCACAGCAATGAAATTCTCTTATGTAAACCCTACTCTTATCCATTTTGGTCAAGGTCAAATCGAAGCAGTTAAATCTGCCATTCCACAAGACCAAAAAGTTCTCGTGATTTATGGCGGCGGTTCAATCAAAAAGAACGGTGTATACGATCAAGTAACTGAAGCTTTAGAAGGTCACTCATGGGTTGAATTTTCAGGTGTTGAACCTAACCCAACAAAAGAAACACTAGATAAAGCCGTTGCTATCGTTAAAGAGCAAGCGATTGATTACATCCTTGCTGTTGGTGGTGGTTCTGTTATTGATGGTTCTAAATATGTTGCCGCTGCCGCGAAGTACGCTGGTGAAGGCTGGGACATTCTTGAAGGCAAACATAAGGTAACTGAAGCGACTCCTATTGGCGCAATCCTAACTTTGCCTGCAACAGGTTCTGAATCGAACATGGGTGCTGTAATTACTCGTGCAGCGACTCAAGACAAGCTGGCATTCATGGCTCCTGCAGTTCAACCAAAATTTGCTGTTATGGACCCTGATGTAATGAAAACACTACCAGAGCGTCAGTTAGTTAATGGTATTGTTGATGCTTGGGTTCACGTTTGTGAGCAATACATTACTCGCCCAACAGGTGCAATGGTTCAAGATGGCTACGCAGAAACTCTGCTTCGTTCATTAAAAACTCTTGGCGAACAGTATGCTGAGCGTGACAACGACATGTGGCGTGCAAACCTTATGTGGTCAGCAAACCAAGCTCTAAATGGCTTAATTGGAACTGGTGTTCCACAAGATTGGGCAACGCACATGATTGGCCACGAACTTACCGCTCTATGGAAAGTCGATCACGCACGTTCACTTGCTATTGTTCAACCTGCGCTACTACGTAACCAAATTGAAGCAAAACGCGGAAATCTTGAGCAAATGGGTAAAAACGTCTTTGGTCTTGAAGCGAGTGATGATCTAGCTGAGCGTACAATTGTTGAGATTGAAGCTTTCTATCATAGCCTAGAAGTTCCAACAAAATTAACCGATCACGGCGATGATAAATCATCAGCAATCGAAGCGGTTGTTAGCCAACTTGAATCTCACGGTTACTTACAACTGGGTGAAAACCAAGCCATTACGTTAGAACGTACACGTGAAATTCTAAACGAAGCTGTTCTGTAGTTATTCACATCTATATGAATATCTTTAAACAGAGCAATGTGTAAACAACGCTTAGTTTAAATTGATTATTACTTAAATCGACGAGCTAACCCTCGTCGATTTTTTATTTTCTAAGTATTTATCTTGTTTGCTCAATTTAACGTCAACATTGTTCTAACTACTTTAATAAAAGTATCAATCACTTAATTCAAGCTATATACAGATTTCTAAGTGCAAATACCAAGTGATATTGTTAAGGTAGAAATCATAAGTCTCAAGATAAGTGACCATGCAAATAAAATCAGAAAATATGGTTGAATTTTCTCAACTGAATAAGTGGTTTGGCGATTTTCAGGCTCTAAAGTCGATAGACTTCAAGGTCAAGAAAGGTGAAATTGTCGTCATTTGCGGCCCATCAGGCTCAGGAAAATCCACACTAATACGTTGTATCAATCAATTAGAGTCTTATGATTCTGGTGAGTTGCGGGTTTTATCTTATCCAGCTGGATCTAAGGCGATTAAACCAGGTCAAATCGGCATGGTTTTCCAACACTTCCATCTTTTCCCTCATTTAACGGTTCTTGAAAATCTCACGTTAGCGCCAATGCGAACTCTTAACTTAAGTAAGCAAGACGCGACAGAGTTAGCAATGGGCTTTCTTAATCGAGTGCACATTGCCGAGCAAGCCGACAAATATCCTGCCCAGCTGTCTGGTGGCCAGCAGCAAAGGGTCGCTATCGCACGTTCATTATGCATGAAACCAGACCTCTTACTTTTTGATGAACCCACTTCAGCTCTCGATCCTGAAATGATCAATGAAGTCCTTGATGTGATGGTTGAGTTAGCAAAAGAGGGAATCACAATGATCTGTGTGACTCATGAAATGGGTTTCGCAAGACAAGTTGCTGACAAAGTCGTATTTATGGATCAAGGTGAAATATTAGAGACCGCACCACCGGAAGCGCTTTTCTCTTCACCACAGCACCCAAGAACTCAAGCTTTCTTAACTCAAATATTAAGCTATTAGCGGTAACGGAAAACTGATGGTTAAACGTATCTTAGCTCCCGTACTTTCGGCCTTACTGCAAATCACTTTGCTCATTATCGGTATGATGTGGTTACTTGATTCTGGCGCACAAGCAATGGGATACCAATGGCAATGGCAGCGAATACCTGATTACCTTTTCTATTTTGAAGATGGCGAATGGTGGCCAGCAGAATTAATAGAAGGTTTGCTAGTTACACTAAAAATATCAGGGCTTAGCTTAATCGCAACACTGGTTATAGGCATGACTGCTGCCCTATTACGTTTATCTGATTCCATTGTAGGCCGCTGTTTAGCAAAAAGTTACATTGAATTAATACGTAATACTCCTCTGCTTGTGCAAATCTACTTGCTGTACTTTGTCTTTGGACCAGTCATCGGGCTCGACCGATTCTCTACCGCCATTCTCGCTCTAGCTCTGTTTCAAGGCGCTTATACCGCAGAGGTATTCAGGGCCGGATTAAACAGTATCCCTCAAGGTCAATTTGAAGCCGCACACTCTCTCGGCTTATCAAAATTATCAACCTACAGGGATATTATCTTACCGCAAATGTTGCAAAAAACACTTCCGCCACTGACGAATGAAGTAGTTTCTCTGGTCAAGAATTCGTCTATCGTCAGCGTCATGGCTATTTTCGATCTCACCACCGAGGCAAGAAATATCGTATCTGAAACAGCACTCCCCTTTGAAATTTGGTTTACTGTTGCTGCAATCTATCTTTTACTGACTTTATCACTATCTGGCATTTCAGCGTGGTTCGAGCATCGACTCGGGGCAAACTGGCGTAGCTCGTAATTGACAAGAAAAAGGAACTCTCAGCATGAAGCTATTTAAAACCGCTATTACAACGCTTTTAGGATTGGCCATTAGCCTACCCACACTCGCCCAAAACAGCGGGACTCCCGATACAACACCTAACCTTGATAAAATCAATCAACGAGGAACGCTGCGCGTCGGTATGTCGACGTTTGTTCCTTGGGCAATGCGTAATAAACAAGGTGAATTGATTGGGTTTGAAATCGACGTAGCCAAAAGGCTTGCAAAAGATTCAGGCTGGAAAGTAGAGTTTGTGCCGACATCGTGGGATGGGATCATACCTGCACTGTTAGCTAAAAAGTTTGATGTGATCATTGGTGGTATGTCGATCACCAGTGAGCGTGAAAAAAGCGTGCTCTTCTCTACCCCCTATTCCCACTCCGGTGTTCAACTTACGGCAAACAAAGAACTTGCAGATGGTTTTAGTCACTTTGATGATTTCAACTCTCGCCGCGTAAAAATCGCAGCTCGTCGCGGTGCTTTTACGGTTCAAGTAGCACGAGAAACTTTCCCTAAAGCAAAAATACTTCAATTTGATGACGATGCTCAAGCATTCCAAGAAGTGCTGAATGGTAATGCGCATGCGGTGATTGCCTCTAGTCCAAAACCTGAGCACGAGACAATTAAACATTCTAACACCTTGTTCCTGCCATTTACTGAACGCTTATCAAAAGGTAATGAAGCCTTTGCGGTACGCCTAGGAGAAGACGATAAAAAAGCGTTCTTTAACCAATGGATTCAAGCACGAACAGAAGATGGATGGTTAAGCGAGCGCTACGAATATTGGTTCTCAACGCTGGATTGGCAAAACCAGATTGCTCAAAAACAGTAACCGCGAAAATAAATATTTTGCGTCTCTAAAAGATAACATCAAGCGAATTACGCTTATTTAATTATCCAAGACAATGAAAGATAAGGTAGCCCAGTGACAAATTCGAATGAGCTAAAATTACAGAGCTCTTCTAAAACTCATCAACGTCATATCAATAGAACTTCATTTTTGAAGATCAATAAACTTGACGCTATGTTACTGGCTATCTTAGCTTTATTTATCGTATGGATATATTACCGCTCATCTGCAGGTGTTAATTACCATTGGCGTTGGGCCGAAACCTTTGAACTACTGACTACCTCAAGGGCCGACGGAAGCCTTCCCTATTTCTTCCAAGGGTTACTCTCCACACTTCGCCTTACCATTTGGGGGATGGTGCTGGCCTTGCTATTCGGCACGCTCTTAGGTTTAGCTCGCCACTCAAAATCTGTCATATTTAATGCACCAGCAACAGCATTCATTCAATTGGTGAGAAATATTCCACCCTTGGTTTTTGTCTTTATTTTCTATTTCTTTATCTCAAACCAACTCATTCCGTTATTAGGATTAGAAGCTTTATTAAGAGAGCATGATGGGAACATTAACCTGTTACAAGCCACTCTATTTGGCCCCAGTTATTTGTGGGAGAACCTTATCTCAGGCGTGCTTTGTGTTGGTTTGCTCTCATCCGCTTACATTGGAGAGATAGTAAGAGCGGGCTTACAAAATGTTCCGAAGGGGCAATGGGAAGCAGCAGAAACACTTGGGTTATCACGATGGTCTAAGTACCAAGATGTTATCGCACCACAAGTGATTACGACCATCACGCCTCCACTTGCAGGGCAGACTATTTCACTGATCAAAGACAGTTCAATTGTGGCACTTATTTCGATTCAAGAGCTTACCTTTGTAGGTACTGAAATGGCCAACTCATCGGGGTTAATTTTTGAAATTTGGCTCATTGTGGGGCTTGCGTATTTTATTTTGTGCTTCTCACTTTCTCTTATTTTTAGCCGAATAGAGAAAAAGAGTCAGCGCTACTTACAGCGGTAACGATCGATTCAATGATCAGCACCAATGGCTAACTAATACCCCTAAGGAATTGAATTAACCATTGGTGTTTCGCACTATTGCGCTTTACTTGGGTAAATTGGCAATGCTATTAGCGATACCCACTAAGCGATCAAATATGCGTTCACCATCGACACCAATGCCGTTATGCTCATATTCATTGGTGATCCAAGCCTTCGCATTCGGTATTTTCGCCAAAGTTTCACGGCTATAATCTAACTCAACATACATGTCATCGGCATACACGGCACAAGCCACTGGCACTGTATTTTTCGCCAAGACTTCCGCATCATAAAGTTGAGGCCAATCTTTCTTCACCGCTAATAACTCTGCCGCAGCCTGCAAGTGACTTAAGGTAGACAACTGTTCAAACATCCACGGGTAAACCATTTCTCCTGTAAAGCAGAAAGGTTTATCTTCTGAATAGCTGAACTCTATGAACTCATCACGCACACGATGTGCTGACCAATTTGATGAAGAACTCTGACAATAGATGGATTCGTGCAGAATCGCATAGATTGGGTTGGTTAAATAGCCTTGCTCTTGCTGCATTTGATTCAAAAAGCTATAGCTCAATTCTTGTTTTCCATCGGCTTCAACAAACGCAGACTCTAGCGTGTAATACATAGGCAAGTTCGCCCCACTGCGCCCCAAATTAATTCCGATAAGCTGGAACTGTTCGACAGTAAACGGCTGACCATTTGGCAACCTAACATCGTTCGCAAACAGGTAATTAGCGATTTGCTTACACAGTGTTTGAGCTTCAGGGAACTGAGCAAAGAAAGCTTGGTTTTTATCAAGTACCCGCTGATAAGTTGCACGATATACGTCATCAGCATGACGAGTAATTGATGGGATCCCACCTGTAACGTAACAACGTAGCAGACTTTGTGGAAATAGAGATAAATAGGTCAGCGTACAGAACCCACCAAAACTTTGGCCAAGGGTCGCCCATTGTTTAACACCTAGCTGTTCACGAATCGCTTCAGCGTCACGCACAATATTATCGGCACGGAAGTGAGTTAAATACTCAGCTTGTTGAGCGGGTGTTTTGTGCGCAAGAGTTTGGTGACTGATAATCGTACTATTGCCCGTTCCTCGTTGATCCAACAGCAGTACGCGATAATCTTGAAGTGCGCGTTTCAACCAACCTGATTCACCGTTAGGGCGCGGTGAAGGAAAACCGGGGCCACCTTGGAAATAAACTAGCCACGGCAGTTCATGGTTATTCTCATGACTTAACTTCACCACCTCTCTTGCGAAGACTTTAATCTGATCTCCTTGAGGTTGTGTGTAATTAAGGGGTAAATCAAAATGATGCTGACGATATAAGATTTGGCCATCGATGAACTGCTTCTGCACTGTACTTCCCTCACGGTAATCAAGAGTCGTTACTCTAGCAGTAACCTTGACAAATCACAGTAATAAAGCCGCTTAAATCAACGAATTGTGCAGGAAATAAAACAAAAGGCTTTAACTCTCCATCATTGCGTTATGACGAGAAGTTAAAGCCTTCTTTTAGACCTAAGATTTTTACTTGAGTATCTTAGAAGAAATCTATGGAGTGACGACCGCTGTTCACATCACGATCAACGTTCGATTTATCTTGTTTCACGGATTTGCTCTGCTTCGCTTTCTTTCCTTTCGGCTGAGCCGCTTTTTCCGCTTTCTTCTTCTCTTTTCTTGCGGCGCGCTCTGCTTTTTTCGCTACTTCTTCTTTTTCAGCTTGTTGCTTCTTCGCTAATTTTGCTGCTTTTTCGTCCGCTTCTTCCATTACTGGCGCATCACAAACCACAACATAATATTCTTGGTTGAATTCAAAGAAGTCACCATCGTACATTTTACGACGTTTGCGCGTTTCAAGTTCACCATTAACCGCAACATAACCTTCAGAAATAATATGTTTCGCTTCGCCGCCGCCACCAACTAAATTGGCAATTTTAAACACTTTATATAATTCAATAGGTTGGCTTGAAACATCGATGCCAATCGCTTCAATTTCTATCTCTTCACCTTCTTGGTGAAACTCTTCTTCGTACTGTTCTTGGTCCATGGTGACCTCTGTCATAAAACTTTGCAGGCAGTGTAATGCTAAACGCAAGAAATGACCACTTATCCACTCTGGTTTGCTCCAGTAAAGCCAAACAAACTTAAAGCGTCGCTTAAAACCTAATGAAAAATATTGAAACTGCCAGCAATCACCGATTCATGGCCGTTTTCATTCTTAGTATCAAGCTTAAAAACTCGACAGATTAACCAACTCTTGAGTGTAACTGTGTTGTGGCGAAGCAAACAGAGACTGCGTGTCACCCTGCTCAATTATCTCCCCATTACGCATCACTATCGTGTAGTGGCACAACGATTTAACGACATTGAGATCATGGCTAATAAACAGATAGGTCAAACCATATTTCTGCTGTAAACTTTTCAGAAGA
This sequence comes from Vibrio sp. 03-59-1, assembly GCF_013114135.1. NCBI lineage: Bacteria > Pseudomonadati > Pseudomonadota > Gammaproteobacteria > Vibrionales > Vibrionaceae > Vibrio > Vibrio sp. 03-59-1. The sequence continues at coordinate 25,665 of NZ_VTYA01000018.1, read as the reverse complement.
TCCAGTACTTGCGCTTGCACCGTTCGATCCAGTGATGAGGTTGGCTCATCAAGCAAAATAAACTCCGGCTTCAAAATCAGAGCGCGTGCAATGGCAATTCGCTGGCGTTGTCCTCCAGAAAATTCATTGGGATAGCGATGTCGCGTATTCGGATCTAAATCAACCTCTTTCATCACTTCGCAAATCATGGCATCCAGCGTCTTCTCATCATGTTCTTGGTGAACTCGTAACCCTTCTCCGATGACTTGAGCCACTGACATTCTCGGGTTCAGCGCCGAAAATGGGTCTTGAAAAACAACCTGCATTCGACTTCGAAATGGCAACATCCCTTTTCTGTCTAACCCTTGCAGCTCACTGCCTTGATACGATATTGAACCTTCGCTTTTCAATAACTTGAGGATAGCCATACCTGTTGTTGATTTACCTGAACCACTCTCTCCAACCAAGCCGATAGAGTGACCTTTACGCAAATCGAAGTGCATATCCGTCACGGCTTTGATATGAGAAACCACTCGTTTGAATATTCCTCCGGTAATGGGGAACCATACTCGTAGCTGGCTTACATCAAGCAAAGATGGTGCATCAACTTCAACATCAACCGGTAAGCCTCGTGGATCAGAATTAATCAGCTTCTGCGTGTACGGGTGAGAAGGGGCCGTAAAAACGGTTTTGCACTCTCCAATTTCAACCACTTCGCCCTCTTTCATTACCGCAACTCTGTCAGCGATTCGGCGCACAATACTCAAATCGTGGGTGATAAACAGCATTGCCATACCCAACTCTTGTTGCAAGTTTTTAAGTAAATCTAAGATCTGAGCCTGTACCGATACATCTAATGCGGTGGTCGGTTCATCGGCAATTAATAGCTCAGGTTCATTGATCAGTGCCATCGCAATCATTACGCGCTGACGCTCTCCGCCCGATAACTCATGCGGGTACGCATTTATTTTTTGCGCTGAGTGACGAATCCCCACTTTATCTAACCAAGAAATCGCCAACTCTTCTGCTTTCTTTGTGCGCATACCACGGTGAATGGCTAATGTTTCAACTAACTGCTTCCCAATCTTATGTAGTGGGTTCAGTGACACCATCGGCTCTTGGAAAATCATCCCGATGCGCCCGCCACGAATTCCTCGCAACTGTCGCTCTGAGCAACTCAGAATATCGGTACCATCAAAAGTAATACTGCCCGATAAGTAGTGAGACGAACCTTTAGGAAGCAATTTTAATACTGAGTTTGCAGTGACCGACTTGCCCGAACCACTCTCACCTACGAGCGCGAGCGTCTCCCCTCGCTTTATGCTCAACGAAACGTCGTGTGTCACTTGATCAATACGGTTGTCTCTACCAAACCCAACCGATAGCTTATTAATCGTTAACACCGTTTTTTTAGAACTGTCATTCATCATTTTGATCATCCTTGCTGATGCGGATCAAAAGCATCGCGAACGGCTTCGCCAACGAAAACCAGCAACGTGAGCATTAAAGATAAGATGGCAAAGGCAGAGAGCCCGAGCCATGGTGCTTGTAGATTCGATTTACCTTGCGCTAATAACTCGCCAAGCGATGGAGAGCCCGCAGGCAGACCAAAACCTAAGAAGTCTAAAGAGGTTAACGTCGTTACAGAGCCAGATAATATGAATGGCATCATAGTGAGAGAGGCCACCATCGCGTTAGGAAGCATATGGCGTAACATAATCCGCTTATCATCGACTCCCATCGCCAATGCCGCGCGAACGTAATCGAAGTTACGACAGCGCAAGAATTCCGCTCGAACAATGCCCACTAAGCTCATCCAACTAAATAAAACCATGATCCCGAGCAACCACCAAAAGTTAGGCTCAACAAAGCTTGATAAGATAATCAACAAAAACAGGGTTGGCATGCCAGACCATACTTCAATGAAACGTTGCCCCATCAAGTCAATCCATCCGCCGTAATAGCCTTGTGTCGCCCCTACCACCACGCCAATGACACTTGAAACAATCGTTAGTACAAATCCAAACAGCACTGATATACGAAAACCATAGATGATCCGCGCGAGAACATCTCGTCCTTTATCATCGGTTCCCAGCCAGTTTGTCCCATCAGGCGCAGAAGGCACCGCGCTGCCAATATCATAATTGATCGTATCGTAACTAAATCGAATCAGTGGCCAAATGATCGTGCCATTTTCTTCTATCAACTCAATCACATAAGGATCGGTATAGTCGGCTTCTGTTTCAAACTCGCCACCAAATTCAGTTTCGGCATACTGATTAACAATCGGTAAATACCAACCACTGTTATATTCCACCAGCAGAGGTTTATCATTTGCGACCAATTCAGCAAACAAGCTAAAAATGAAGAGTGCAGAGAAAATCCAGAGTGACCAATAGCCGCGACGGTTGGCTTTAAATCGAGCAATTCTTGCCTGTGTTAGAGGGTTTTTAGGTTGTAATAGACCGTATTTTCCGGCTAGAAAACTCATGCTAACGTGCCTCGAAATCGATACGCGGATCGACCCACGTATAAGTCAAATCAGAAATAATACTCAATAGGAGTCCAAGCAGAGTCATTATGTACAAAGAGCTAAAAACTACTGGGTAGTCACGCTGTATGGTCGATTCAAAGCCAAGCAAGCCAATACCTTCAAGTGAAAACATCACTTCAATAAGCATTGAACCAGTAAAGAAAATACTGATGAATGCACTTGGGAATCCGGCAATAATAATCAGCATCGCATTACGGAAAACGTGCTTATATAGAATACTGCTCTCATCCAAACCTTTTGCCCGGGCGGTCACTACATATTGCTTGTTGATCTCATCAAGAAATGAGTTTTTAGTGAGCATACTCAATGTGGCAAAACCACCAATTACCATGGCAAAGATAGGCAAGGCTAAGTGCCAAAAGTAATCGATGATTTGTTGATACCAAGTGAGTTGTTCAAAATTGCTCGACACTAAGCCACGCAGCGGGAACCAACTAAAATAGTTACCGCTGGCAAACAAGATGATCAAAATAATGGCGAATAAGAAACCGGGAATTGCATAGCCGATGATCACCATGGCACTGGACCAGATATCAAAACGAGATCCGTGATGAATGGCTTTCATGATCCCTAATGGAATCGAGATTAAATAGATAATTAAAGTGCTCCATAGCCCTAATGAGATAGAGACTGGAAGCCGATCTTTAATCAAATCAATGACGTTTCCTCCTTTGAACAAACTTTGCCCAAAGTTAAAGGTAGCGTAATTTTTCAGCATGTCGAAGTAGCGAACATGAATCGGTTTATCGAAACCAAACTGTTTTTTTATCTCTTCAACCACTTCAGGGTCTAAACCGCGAGAACCTTTATATCCAGAAGATGACACCTCATCTCCTGCGCCTAAATCCACCTCTTTACCGCCACCGCTAAAACGCTCCATGATTCCGGAGTTATGCCCTTCCATCTGCGCGATAGCCTGCTCAACAGGCCCACCCGGCGCAATCTGAATGATGAAGAAGTTGATGGTGATAATGGCCCACAATGTAGGAACTACCAGCAGTAGCCTTCGAAATATATACGCTGCCATGAAACTCTCTTTCTATTGACGTTTTTCAGGAAGTTTCGCGGCTTTCTGTTTGGAAACCCACCATGTATCAATCCCTAAATCATATTCAGGCAGTATTTCTGGGCGTTCAAACTTGTCCCAACTGGCCACACGGTACTCGCCAACAAACCATTGAGGGATAATGTAGTGATTCCACTGCAAAACTCTATCCAGCGCGCGGCCTAACAATAGCAGTTTTTCAGGATCTTCCTGACTGTTTGAAATTTGTTCTGTTAAGGCGTCGACAGCAGGATCCATCACACCAGCGGTGTTGTAGGTTGAATCAATAAAATGAGAATTCCAGATAATCATTAAGTTTGAACTTGGGTATGGGTTCGCTGAGTACGTTGATGACACCATGTCAAAATCACGATCGCGTAAACGTTTTATGTACTGAGTGGTATCCACCGTTCGGATTCGCATATCAATGCCCATCAGCTTCATATTTTTCTGAACAGGTGTCGCGATACGTTCTGTGGTCGGGCTATAAATCAAAAACTCGAAAGACAGTGGCTCTCCAGTTTTCTTATTGGTCATCACTTTGTTTTTCAGCTCCCACCCTGCCGCTTTAAGTAACTTAAACGCAGTACGCAATTGTGGACGGATACGACCGGAACCATTCGTCACTGGCGGTTGGTATTCTTGAGTAAACACTTGCGCTGGAATCGAATCTTTTAATGGATTTAAGATCTTTAATTCAGCGTCTGACGGTAAGCCTTTCGCTTCGTAATCTGTATTTTGGAAAAAGCTCCGAGTGCGAGAATACTGCCCGTAGAACATGTTTTTATTCATCCACTCAAAATCCATAGCGTAAGTTAACGCTTCTCTCACCTTCGGATCTTTAAACATTTCTCGTTGCGTGTTGAATACAAATGCCTGAGTACTTTCCGGCTTCTGGTGCTGGATCTCTTCTTTTTTTATGAAGCCTTTGTCGAAATTCACACCTGTATATGAGTTCGCCCAAAACTTGGCTGAATTCTCTTGGCGAAAATCGAACTCCCCCGCTTTAAACGCTTCTAACATAACCGTGTCATCACGATAATAGTCATACTGTATTTGTTTGAAGTTATTACGCCCAATATTGACGGGAAGATCCGCCGCCCAATAGTCATCTACCAAAGAGTAAGTCACGCTTTGGCCCAGTTTGTAGCCTGTAATGTTATACGCTGAACTACCTACAGGAGGTTCCATGAGCGGTTCATTGAATTTTTTATCTTGCCAAAAGTGTTTAGGCAGTACACGGGTGCCTTGAGCAAAGCTGAACAACTTTTCTCGATTCGGTTCTTCCATTTCAATGCGAACCACCAGATCCGATTTAGCCACCACTGACTTTATCTGCTTATAGTAAGAGCGATATTGCGGAACACCTTCACTCATGAATTTATCGAAGGTGAACGCCACATCGTGAGCAGTGATCGGCTGTCCATCATGGAATTTCGCTTTGGGATTAATCTCAATTTCCATCCAAGTATAATCGTCGGAGTAGCGAACTTTAGAGGTGATCAGTGGATAGTAGGCGTCGATTTCATCGGCAGGAGAAAACATCAAGGTATCGTACAGTTCACCACTCTTTGCCGCCGCAACACCACGCGAGGCAAAACGGTTGAAGTTGTCATAAGTACCAACTTGACCATAAGTGACATTGCCATATTTAGGGGCGTTGGGATTAACGTATTCGAAATGGCTAAATTCCGCTGGATATTTTGCCACGCCAAAACCAACAAGTTGCGTGGTTTCGATAATGTTTGCGGCAAAAACGGTTGAACTCAGAATGCTGATAGCAGCGCCGACAATAAAACGATTCCACTTTACCATGTATTTCTCCCTACTCTCTTAACGATATCCATTGCGCACTTTTATTGTTTGTCTTTTATGAGAACGAAAAGTTTCATGCGTAATTTAAGTATAGAGAAAATATAAGGCTATGTAATAATTAATAAAATGCTAGCCCATATCTTCGGCTCTTATTGAGTCTTTAATCACATAAAGCCTTTACGCATAAGCCTTGATTGCGTTTTTATCATGCAACGCGGCTTCTATTTGAGTGTTTTTCAGGCAGCCATATTTGCAGATATAAGTCATTTTACGAGCATGAACTCTTTTCAATTTTATAAGATCAATGACTAAACATGGTTTTTAAACCAAAAATGCCGTATGTTGCAAAATGTTACGAAAATTGCCTTTTATTTCATCTGACCCATGCTAAGGAAATTCAATGAGTTCTAGCTTACTTTTGGCATTCATCCCGACCTTCTTCTTTGTCTCCATTACTCCGGGAATGTGTATGACCCTTGCGCTTAGCTTGGGCATGAGTGTTGGTTATAAGCGAACCTTATGGATGATGATTGGCGAATTAGCAGGCGTCGCCGTAGTCTCCATTGCTGCGGTGCTCGGTATTGCTGCGGTGATGCTCAATTACCCTTGGCTGTTTACTGGATTTAAGATCCTAGGGGCTAGTTACCTATTCTATTTGGGCATTCAAATGTGGCGCTCTAAGGGGAAACTCGCGATCAGTGCTGATACCCAAAATGTTAAAGTGGGTAAAGATTGGGATCTGGTGGTTCAAGGGTTTGTCACCGCTATCGCCAATCCAAAAGGCTGGGCATTTATGATCTCGCTGCTTCCGCCATTTATCAACAATGAAGCGCCACTAGTACCGCAACTGTCGATTCTTGTCTCTATTATCTTAGTTTCTGAATTTGTGTGCATGACACTCTACGCCACTGGTGGAAAAGGGTTAAAGCGTGTGCTTGGTCATTCAGAAAATGTACGAGTGATGAACCGAATTTCAGGTAGCTTAATGATGGGTGTCGGGATCTGGCTTTTTGTGAGTTAATTGACTAAGTAATTATTTATGTGATGAATGGGTCATTTAGGCTCATTCTCTCTCTGCATTGAGCCTAAGTAGTGGTGCAAATACGATAAATACGTATAATTCTTATTATCAATCACTTATAAGCTCTTTTATGAAACCACTATTTTTACTGGCTCTTTCACTATTTATTGCCCAATCTGCTCATGCTGAAACTCAAGTAATCAAACAAGTTTTTGATATCGAAACTACTGACTTTGATGCCATGTATCAATTCATCCCTGACTATGTCGAAATTGAAGTGGGTGAAAAAGTTCGCTTTGAAGGTTCGGTTGGTTCTCATACGGCGCACAGCATAAAAGGCATGATCCCTGAAGGGGTAAAACCCATCACTATCGCCTACTCCGATGTATCTGAAGTGACGTTCGATAAGCCCGGCGTTTATGGTATTAAATGTAAGGTTCACCACCGATACGGCATGGTTGCTCTGATTGTTGTCGGTGATCCTAGCGGTAATATTGTTCAAGCTCGTGAAGCTGCGAAGAAACGCGTTAGCCGCCGTGCGCAAGATAAGATGCAGGCAATGCTGGATAAAGCTGAAAAGAAAATTCCTTAATTCAGACACAAAAAAGGTGGCCTCACCACAAGGCCACCAATGACACTCTTTCCCGATGTTATCTCTTCACTACCTAAACCTCGTCATTACCTAAACAATGTTTCTAGGTGCAAATGAGAAAGAACGAAACTCAGATTTGTACTTAGACTCACCCAGTTTCTTGATCTTCGCGACGCCCATTTTGTAGTTATAGTTACCACTGATTTGGTCTACCACTCTTGTGGTTAATGAATTTGAAGGTTGACGCATATCGATCATATTTGCGTACAACGCCCCTTTCTTCACGGCCGGAGTCACAATAGCGACAGCCGTCACCGCAGCCTTGTCTAGCTTGATATGCCCATTTTCCATCAATTTACTGAACTGGAAATCATCTCCATGCACGCCAAGAATGGTATCTTTAAAGTTCGCAACACGATCTGAATACATCATCACTTGGTCGCCCGATTCAATGCCGCGAGCTTTCGCATCTTCTGGGTTAATTTCGACCCAGTTTTCTGGCCAACGCTGAATAACGTAAGCGCGACGCTCTACATCATCAAACCCTGACTGCCAGATTTCATTGATACGCCCATTGGAGAACCACAACTCGTCCTCTTTTGGTTGAAGCCATGCATAGAAGTCACTAAATAGATCCCATGGGTGTTTCTGAATATTCACCTTACCTGTCTGGCTATTAAAGCCCGTAAGCTGTTTCTTCAGAACGTTCGCACCTTGAGGCCCATTCGCTAACCCTTTTTCAGCCAGCGTACCTAAGGTCATTTCTGTATCATGCAGGCGTTTTGTTCCAACCAATTTCTTCGTATCGTAATTATAGAAAACAGGTCCTTGGATCCCCTCTGTTCCATATTCACGCAACTTCTCATGCAATGTTTTTCCTTCTGCATGAGCGGCGACTTTGATCATATTGAAATCTTTACGACTACCGCGACTGAAACGTGATGCCTCTTCTGCCACATCATTAGAATTCTGCCAGTCGAAACCGTCATAACCCATACGATTAGCCAGTTGAGAAATGATCCACCAATCTGGTTGTGCTTGCCCAGGAGCATCGGCAAATTTTTGGTAAAGACGTAAACGACGCTCACCATTCGCTCGCATGAAGTCCACTTCGCCCCACGTTGCAGCAGGAAAAACGATGTCGGCAAATTTAGCGCCAATGGGATCTCGCAAGTAGATATCTTGGTTTATCACCACCATGCCGCCTGAGTCGGCACGTTTTTTCAGCGTGTCGATGATCTCTTGCTTATCGTATGAGTAAACCTGATGCGGGTTCGCTGTCGTCAATTCCCAGAATTTCTTCTGAAGACCTTGGCTACCACACATCGCTTGGATCCATGTCGTACCGATAACATGAGCGAAACGAGTATGACCAGAATAGAGATAACGGTCTGTATCGATGGCTCTACGGCGGCGGCCCGGTACTTTCTCAGGCGATTTATTTCTCGGTAATTTACCACCCGACTGACCACCACGTTGGTGCCCACCAAATCGGCCAACCACTTGACCTTCACGACCACCAGCACCCACAACCGTAGCAAGGGTAGAGATCGCATTCGTATTACCGGTATTATTTGACCAGTAAAAGCCTTTTTCGATCCCAATCGAGGTTTTAGGTCGAACCCCATTCACTGGCTTAGCTAGCATCTCTGCCGCTTTGTAAATCTTGTCGACATCAATACCTGCCATTTTCGCAGCGTAGATAGGATCGTACTCTTTCTGTTCTAAATTCCATTTCTTATAGCCTTCAAAGCCATCGGTTTGGAATTTGCCCCAAGTGGTTCGCCACTGCCAAGGCGTATTACGCGTACCTTGTCCAAAGCCCGAACTGGTTTCCCACTTATTGTTCACCCATTTATTAATCCACTCGCTGTCTTCCCAACCGTTCTCAATGATCACACGAAGAATCGCACCGACGACTAAGTTGTCTGAGCCTGGGTTAAGATCAATATGCAACCCGCCCTGCTTCTTCAACCAAGCAATACCAGCGGTTTCACGTGGGTTAAGGATCACGGTTTTCATACCGCGCTGAACGGCAGGCATAATGAACTGAGTGAAAATAATGGTTTTGGTTTCGTAGGGGTCAGTACCACAAATCATTAAGGTATCTGCCGCGCCCCAATCATCATAACTTGGACCGAAGTTATCAAAACCCGCGTCTCTAAAGCCTGGGGTTGAGGTGACATCCGATGGCGTATCATGGAACGAGAAGTTAGCGGTATTGACGTGGCGCAGCGCATATTTTGTGATGGCGTAGGTATTCTCAATATACTGATAAGAATACGTTTTTACGCCATAAGCATTGGTACCATGAGTGTCGATAACATGACGCCCGACTTCGGCTGCAATGTCCAGCGCAAAGTCCCAAGGAACGGGTTGTAAACTGCCTCCAATTCGAACCAATGGTTGAGTTAAGCGGTCACGAGTTCCGGTTGATGGGTTATACAGTTTCTGCGCGAGTAGCCCGCCACGCATGGAAGAGTCACCGGTTTTATTTACCACCTTACTGTCTTTGTCAGGCACCACCACGATATTATGTGGCTTACCATCATGCATAATCACGTTGTGCTGAGCTGGTGCGACCCAAGCTTGTAAAGGCGCACTTGGAAAATCAATGCCAAACGCATTTTCACTCGCTTTCATGCCGCCATTTGCTTGCTCTAACGGCCAGCGATAAACGTTGTAGCCACACGCTACAATGCAGTAATCACATGCGGTTGTTATTTTCTCTGCATTTTTCGGCGGTAGCGGTGCATGGTCTTCTGGTATATAAAAATTAGTCGTCATGATTACGCCTCCTGCATCGCAATAATGTTATCGGTTCGCCCAAATAGCAGCCCCATGATGCCAACAGCGTAAATATCATCGCCTTCTAGCTCTAACAATACTTGCGGCAAACTTTCATAAGCTTGGCCCGAAACGATGATCCCGTGACGGCGCATATCAAATGTCGATAAATGGAATGGGCATTGACCAAGTACACGGTGCTCCCCTACCACTTTGTATTGACCGTTGAGCGGCCCACCTTGGTGAGTACACATCAGCGAAAATCCAACCACATCTTGCTTTGGACCTAAACCGCCACCTGCAGGCACGCCCATTTTTACTAATAAACCTTGCGAATTTGGGCCATCGTCTGGGTAATTGAAATAGAGAGGTTCATTGGTTTTCAATTCGCTCATTTTGCCCAGCAGTTTACGAGGGTAACCCACGACTCTCGCTTTTGTATTTTGTGCTTGCGCGGTTCCTGGGAACAGAGTGATCGACATAACACTCGCCGCCCCAGCGGTAGCGCCGGTATACATAAGGAAGTCACGGCGCGACATCATGCATTTTTGATGCTCTTGCGCACTCTCTTTATTGCTCGACTTAGCTTGGCGTTTTTCTTTATCGAAAATCATTTTTTCACCTCCGCAAGCTCTTCTTCACTGAATAGTCGTTGGTATTTTGGAATTTCAGGGTAAGCCATCATCAATTTCTCACCGGTAAATGCATCTAAGAATGCCAACAGATCGGTTTTCTCTTCGCCCGTTAAACCAAGAGGCGTGATGAGAGGACTTTTCGTTTGAGGGAAGCCTGTTGTTCTGCCATCTTTAGCGACGCCTCCACGGTCATAGAAATCGACCACATCAGCTAGGGTGTTGATCGTACCGTTATGCATATAAGGGGCAGTAAACTTGGTATAACGCAAACTAGGTGTGCGGAACATTCCCTTCATCTCTTTACGTTTTCCACGGAAATACACCCCAGGATCAGCTTTGGTATTGCGATACATTTTCTCATTTGAACCTTTTGCATACAGTTCATAACGGAAGGTTATCTGAGCCATAGGATCGTTTTCCCAACGCAAGTTTGTAGGAACACCGACATTGTAGTTTTTCTGATCCGAAGCTAATGCACCATTATGACAAGAGATGCATTTCGCTTTGCCTTCAAACAGAGCTTTACCTTTCAACTGCTGTTCAGTTAATGCGGTTTTATCGCCCAATAGGTAGTTGTCTAATGGCGTATCTCTCTGGACAAGCGTTCTCTCAAAAGCAGCAATCGCTTTCCACGCATTGCTCACTTTAGGGTAGTTATCTCCAAAGATCGTATTGAACTGCTCAACATATTCAGGCACTAACGCTAAACGGGCTTCCATGATGTCATCTTCACCATTCCCCGCGACGCCACCTTTAGCCGCACTTTTAGCTTGTCCCTCTAACGATTTAGAAGAGCCAGCCCAGAACAACTTCTGATAATAGGCTGAATTCACGATTGTCTGGCTGTTTCTCCAGTGAACCGTTCCTGGATAACCTAAAGAGAGATCGGATGGAAAGTCCCAACCCAACGCAGGGTTATGACACGCAGAACAAGGCGTTGAAGTATCTCCCCCTAAACGGCCATCGAAGAACAGTTGTTTGCCTAATGCGACTTTCTCTTCTGTCGTCGGGTTATCTGCAGGCGTTGGTACTTCACCAAGCGGTGCCAGTGCAGGGTAAGCCACACCGTTGACAACAACATCAGGAAGTGATGCTGTCACTTCTTCTGCGGTAATTTTACTTGTCTCTTCTTGTTGTGCACAAGCAGGTAACGCGGTTAACGTCACTAACATTGCAGCCACAGCAGACAAGCTGATTGAATAATTTGTCATCTCGTCCTCCTTAGTTTTTAGCATTGTGCCAATCAGAAATAAGTTCATAGTCGTAATCGTAAGCCGTCCAAACATGTTTCTCTGTAGTTAATGGCTCACTGGATAACGACTCCAAGAATGCGACGAGTGACTGCTGTTGCTGTTCACTTAAGTTAAGTGGTTTTAGCCTTGCATCTTTATTTGAATCTTCACCGCCTCCCGCATTATAAAATGCGACCACTTCTGGCAACGTCGCGAGCATTCCGTTATGCATATAAGGGGCTGTTTGTTTGAGTTCACGCAGTGTCGGTGTCATGAATTTACCCATGTCAGTGCCGTCTGCTTTATGTGTTTGAACATGAGCCCCTACATCACGCTTCAAATTCATGTAGTTCTCGTTCCCCATGAACATATTGAATGCGATAAAGGTCTGGTGGCGCATAGGGTCACGGAAGATATCGAAGTTTTCAGCAACGCCGGTATTGTATGGTTTACCATCGGTAAAGAGTGGTCCGTTATGACAAGATGAACAGCCCGCTTCACCTTTAAACAGATCAAAACCCTGTTTGGCCTGCTCAGATAACTGATTTTTGTCGAAAGGAGTTTGTTTGGAGGTCAGCGTTTTCAAGTACTCAGGAATAGCTTTACGCACCGAGCCATTTGACGGTTCGCCATATCCCGCATCTTTGAACATTTTCACGTAGATTGGATCTTGTTTAAGACGCTCTTGCATCAAACGCATATCCATATTCATTAACCAATCTTCTGTGATGTTTTCACGCGTCACATCATTAAGATTGGTACCAATACGACCATCATGGAACCACACTTTCTTATAAACGGTATTAATAAGAGTGGGTACGTTCCGAAAGCCTTTACTCCCGGTATAGGCAGGGCCCAATGCTTCTGGGTAGGAATATCCATTTTCAGGTTGATGGCACGATGCACAAGACAATGCCGTATTACCTGATAGTCGTGTATCAAAAAATAGGCGTTTTCCCAATTCTGCTTTTGCATCGTTTATCTTCATTTCAGGTAACGGACCAAACTGCTGATCATCCGTTTGACCTAAAGCTGAGAAAGAGACGCTAATTGCAGCAAGGATTAGCATTTTTTTCATTGTTATGCTCCTTAGCTTCCAAGCTATTACTGCGTTCTCTACAGCCGTGTTATTGAAGACGGTATGAATAGAGGACACAGTTCGTTTTTATACTCACTTCTTCTCTACAGCATAAATTAAGCCAAGTTTTAATCCATCTGTTTTCCATTATTTATCATTAACTTAACTACAGTGTGATCCAGTTCAACCTATGATTTATTTAACGATTTATCTAATTGCGGATTATATAAGTTAACGATATGTTTAACTCTTAGGTATGGTTCTATCAATTAATCATCACCTTCCTTCTATATCTATGATTTATAAGCAGATAATATTAAAACCTAACTAGGCATAGATCCTGCTAATTGAACCAGTAATGAAGTAAAAGAATGCCTACGATCAGTAGGAAACAAAATCCGCTATAAAAGGAAGTGTGCATGCAAGATTTAAACATTGATGCCAATAGAGAGACTTTGCTTCGCAGTGATGCAGAACAGAGTGCGATCGATAGCCTTATCGAGCTACTTCGTACTGGTGATGAGGCACAGCGTTGTTACAGCGCCCAAGCATTGAATCGAGCACGAATCCAAGAAGCGACTCAAGCGTTAAATGACTGCCTGTACCACGAAGATCCAGATGTCGTCATTGACTGTGCTAATACACTAGAGACATTATGTTCAGGTGATATTCCAAGTTTAGAAGATGTCGCCCGTCACCATCCTGATGGCGATGCCAGAATTGCAGGGCTAAAGGCTTTGGCTCCGCACGTCAATACCCCAAACGTTGAAGCCCTTTTCCATGAGTTTGCACTAGGAAGACAAGACAACAACGATTGGGGGTTAGATTCCGACTGGGATGATTGGTGGGATCTTCAACTCTGCGCTGTTAATACTTTATCGGAGCACATTAAAGAGAGCCATTTCACTCTATTTCTCGATATTCTTGAGCAAGATCCAGAGCCTGAGTTAGCCGCGAAGATTTATCAGGGCATCGCGAAAATCAACATCAACTGGGTGATTGAACAGCTAGAAAAGTCCGCCCCTATGACGACCAGAAAGTTGGTCAAAGCACTCACTTATAGCGATCAACAAATCGCAAAAGCATTTCTATACAAACAACTCAGATCCCAAGACGCCGAAATCCAAAAAATCGCGATAAATGCACTATGTGAGCGAAACGCCACTGAATACTTTTGGGATATTGTAAAGTGCATGAGCGATTCGAATGCCAGTGTGCAGCGCTGTGCCATTCTTGGTATTCAAACCTTAAATGGAATGGACAATATTGATGGAAGCCGCTTAATCAGTTACATCAAAAAAGCTCAGGCCGATGCCCAACCCGAACTGCTTAAGTTAATACGCGGACTTAATATCCAGTTAACCGATATTGATTTGGAGTGGATCATCAGCTTAGCAGATCAAACCAATCCTTCGCTACTGAATGAAATTCTCAATGTAATACAGCACGATCACTCTGCGATCCCTGAGCTAACCGACGAACAGCAAGCCACTTTAGTTCAAGTCGTTCTTAACGTTATAGAAGACAATAAAATCGAGCTCCACCAAAAAACTCGACTCACCCGTCAACTGATTAAGTTACCGAATCACCATCTTACATCACTGCCCGTCTTACAAAGGATTCTAACCAAACAAGATAGCCAAAACCTGAAAGACAAACAGGCTGAACAACCATTTTATGATAGTAGCCTGCGTGAAGCATGTTTGTATGTCATCGCTAAAACACCCGTCGATAGCTTTCAACATTTAATCAAAATGACATTACTTGGAGCGATGGCCTATCCTAATACGATTGATGTCGTCGTCACGAGTTCTGAAAATGAGATGAATGACTCGGCACTCTTTGCCCAACATCAACCAGACAATGAGCAAGCTGATAAAGCAGATGAAGACGATTTAGCCGCCCTACTCAACACATACAGTGAACAGTTCCAAGAGCCTGAATCGATCGTCAACGCACCAACGTCTACCCTCAGCTCTATTCAGCAAGCGAACATTGAAGCAACGCTAGCACCAGTAAGCCAAGATGATGATACCCAACAAAAGATCACTGATATGGTCGAGCAACTCGACGATGAATTGCTAGGCTATGCCGATATTGTGAAAGACAATTTTGAAAGTGCTGAAAACCTCGATTTAAACCGTAAAAAAATCGCAAGAAGACCAAAAACATCCAACCGAGTATTGTCTATTCGAGCTCTGGGGCAATCGAAAAATCCACAGTCAGCAGAGCTGCTTACCGAGGCTATTCTTGGTGCGGAAAGTAACGAGTTACGCGAAATATTTCAGGCGCTGACCCTACTCAAAAAAGCAGAGCCACGTAATCCGCAGGCTAATAATGGTTTAGGCGCTGCGGGTAATGTGATGCACCATGGCGATTCACTTTCAAAACAAGCTGCTGCTCACTTCCTAGCGGTAATGCCAAGCAACAAAGCATTACCTTTACTGTTTATTGGTGCGATTGATGAAAACGAACACGTTCGCCTATGCAGTTTGAATGCGATAGAAGTTCACTTACCCAAGGTTAAGAAAGTTGATCAACCTGCTTTGCTGCAAATTTTACGTCGTGGGTTAAGCGATCCTGCTGGAGGTGTCCGTAAGAAATCGATGCAGCTACTAGGAGCATGGCTTGATGCAAAATTTGATGATACAAAACTTAATGAAGAAAAAGACGATGATGCTGAACTTGCAACCGAGTTAGAAACGCTAATCGATCTTGCGATTGATGATGAGGAGTGTAACAGCATTGCGGAAAAGGTATTGGCAACACATAAAATCGCCACTTTGAACGTTTTAGGGCTACAACTTTCATCACTCAAGGATCATCGGCACCCCAATGCAGTGAAATTAATGGGAGCATTATTGAGTTAATTCAGATCGCAACTGATGGGCAATAATTTCGCAGTTTAACACCCTAGAGATGTATTGCCCTCGCGATTAATGGGCTTTCCGCTGATGTGCTTACCGATAATGAGATCACGGCCAATAACTTCTATGGCTAGTGTACTATTTTTGTAGAGTCGAGGTTACGCCTCAGCTATTGAGTCTTTACTTGCTTATACTAGCTTAACCCGCTCTCCTTCCACGTTTAAGGCTTTACATTCAGTAATGGACTCTGATCATAACAAACCGACACGTTCTGCATTTTTCGCTGAACTGCTTCTGTGGCTTCTCCCCGCTTATGTTGCCCTTTCTATTCTAATGAGTGTGCATTACCTACTCAGTGTCGAAAATGATCAGCAATATGCGTTGCATAACGAGCGCGTGATCGTCGATCTCATCGAAGAAGTGCTGGGGGAAACCCTCACTAGAATGTCGGCAGATGCTAAAAATTTATCATATGTGACAAGCCAAATTCTGTCGACTCATGACCAGCCGATGAGTGCCCTTACTGATTATTTTACTCAGCTCAGCGATAATAACCGCAGTTACGATCAAATTCGTTTTCTCGATACCCAAGGGTGGGAGCGGTTAAGAGTCAACAACCTCAATGGTCAAACATTCGTTGTCGAAAAAAACGATCTCCAAAACAAAGCGCATCGTTATTATTGGCAGCACTCAACTCAGCTTCCACAAGGACAAGTCTATATCTCTCCAATGGATCTCAATATTGAAGATGGTGAAATTCAACAACCGCTCAATCCTACGATCCGAGTTGGCACCCCTGTATTTACCAACAAAGAGCAGCTTGCCGGATCAATTATCCTCAATTACAAAGGACGCCAACTGATCGACAAATTATTCGCCATCGCCCCAAGTTTCATCAATCACGTGTATCTCTTTAACCCTGAAGGCGTCGCCGTCATTAATCCAACCGACAGTGGCGAAGCCAAGTTTTTGATCAATGACCAACGTAACATCCCTTCAGCCACGTTAGAGCAGATCAAAAAACAAGGTGAAGGGCAGATGTTAAATCAAGAGAATTACTACACCTATAATCAAGTGCTCGCCCCCAACAACGGTACATGGACGATTGTATCCGTGTTCCCAACGTCACGATTTAACCTTTCGCGAATCGCATTCACCACCAAATACATATGGGTATACTTCACCCTATTCATGCTGGTTACTCTCGGAGCGCTGATCTTCTCACGCTACCGAGTACAAACGCGCTTCTTGCGTCAACAACAAAGGTACGAACAACAATTCCGTCAAACCCTAGAGAACATTCAACTCGCCGCTGTCAGTATTAATCCCTATGGCGTAATCACCTTCTGTAATGATTTCTTTTTGAACTTAGTCGGTTATCAGCGAACCGAAGTGGTTGGGCATCGTTGGATTGAACGCTTTATTCCAAAGGAGTTACAACACCAAGCAGAAGACGCGCTCAAAGAGGCGATAAAACAGCAAACCCACCAGCCTCACAGCGAAAGTGTCGTGTTGAGTAAGTCTGGCGAAATACACCTCGTATCTTGGACATCGACATTTACAGAGTCCAATGACAATTCGGTGAGTTTGACGCTTCTGGGAGAGGATGTAACCAAGCAGAAGATGGCTCAAGACCAATTGCAGCAGCTCAGTCATGCCGTAGAAAACAGCCAGAACTCAGTCATGATTACCGATATACAAGGTCGAATTGTCTACGTAAACCCGGTATTTAACGAATTAACTGGGTATTCCCGTGAAGAGGTCATTGGTCGAACACCGAAATTTTTGCAATCAGGAGAAATGCCAGAAAGTGAATACCACAGTTTGTGGGAAACGCTAAAATCAGGAAATGAGTGGCATGGCGAATTCCATAACGTCACGAAAAGTGGCAACTTCTTCTGGGAACGAGCAAGAATATCGCCAGTAAAAGATATCGAAAATAGAATCTTATACTATGTCGCTGTAAAACAAGATATTACCGAAGAGAAACGCCTAGCGAAAGAAATCGAACGCCAAGCGGCGGAGCGAATTCAACATGAAAAATTAGCCGAAGTCGGGAGAGTTGTGAATACCATCGCTCACGATCTTCGCAACCCGCTCAGCTCAATTAAGATGGTTCTGCAAATTCAAGCTCGCAATAATGATAATGAAATGTTTTCTATTTCACTCGAACAAGTGCGCTACATGGAAGCCATTCTTGAAGAGTTGCTCGCTTATTCACGCCCAGACCAATTTAAACCAGAATGGCTCGATTTGAATAAACTCATCGAAACCATCATCGCAAGCCAACAGAGAATCGCCAACCAATCAGGTATTGAACTAATGGCTAACTTGCAACCCAATTTGCCCACCATATACGCCGATCCAGTTAAACTGCGCCAAGCAATACAGAACGTTTTACTCAACGCGATGCAAGCCACTCAGACCAGCGGTGAAGAGAGTGCCAAGGTGGCAATCACATCCAATATCATGATCACAGATTCAAATACCCAATTACTCATTGATATTGAAAATAACGGACAATCCATTGACCCTTGTTTAGTCGACAAAGTGTTTGAGCCCTTTTTTACCACCAAGGCAAAAGGCACCGGATTAGGTTTAGCGATTGTGAAACGTATTATTGATGCTCATCAAGGGCAGATCTCGATTGCGCCTATCAGCCCCAAGGGCACTCAAACCAGAATTAGAATACCGACCGCCCCCGTCATCACAACGACGTTGGAAAACCCAAAAAAGGAAGTGTTACCACATGAATAAGTTATTAATCGTTGATGATGACACTGGTATCAGCCGAACGTTACAACTTCATTACCAATCCCAAACTTACGCTGTAGAAGTCGCTCACTGCGTCGATGATGGCGTAGAGATCGCCAAATTGTTTCAACCGAATGTCATCATTTTAGATATACGTATGGAAGGTAAATCTGGCATCGAAGGCATCCCAGATTTCAAAGCTATTTGCCCTGAGTCTCGCATCATTATGATTACAGCTTTCCATGATATGGACAGTACCATCCAAGCGATGCAGCAAGGTGCCGATGAGTATATTCATAAGCCAATCGATATTGATGAGCTTGATAACGCCGTCGTTGCTGCACTTGAATATCACGCTTTCAATAAACAAGATGCGGTCACTATTCCAAAAACGCTCGGGCATTCAATTGTCGGTTCATCCCATGCGATGAAAGAGATCTACAAGACCATAGGCCGCGTCGCCTTAACGAATGCATCAGTGATGATCACCGGAGAATCAGGAACAGGCAAAGAGATGGTCGCACGCGCTATTCATAAAGCCGGACGTCCAAAACAGACGCCGTTTGTTGCACTTAACTGTGCGGCACTCGTTGAAAATTTACTTGAATCTGAAATGTTTGGTCATAAAAAAGGCGCATTTACTGGTGCGATTTCTGATCAAGCAGGAAAATTTGAACTCGCCAATAGCGGCACACTGTTCCTAGATGAGATTGGTGAGCTTTCGCCCATCATACAAGCGAAACTATTAAGAGTACTGCAAGAGAAAGAGTACACCCCACTCGGAGGTAAAACCTCGCACAAGACAACCGCTCGAATTATCTCGGCAACCAATATTGATTTCGAATCAGCGATAAAAGAAAAACAGTTTAGAGAAGATCTGTTCTATCGTCTGCAAGTGGTTCGCATTCATATACCGCCTCTGCGTGAACGACGTGAGGATTTGGAAGAGTTGATCCCTGCGCTACTTGGAAGGGCCAATAAAGAACTTGGAACAAAAGTATCCAAAGTCGCGAGAAATGCGATGGCTGCATTATGTGAATATGATTGGCCAGGAAATGTGCGGGAACTTGAAAACACATTAACCAAAGCGGTCGCGCTCTGCCCCGGAGATATCCTT
This sequence comes from Vibrio sp. 03-59-1, assembly GCF_013114135.1. Classification (NCBI taxonomy): domain Bacteria; kingdom Pseudomonadati; phylum Pseudomonadota; class Gammaproteobacteria; order Vibrionales; family Vibrionaceae; genus Vibrio; species Vibrio sp. 03-59-1. Next base: position 6,189 of record NZ_VTYA01000018.1, on the reverse strand, counting down.
ACTCTCGATCTCTTTGATGACATTCGCTCTGAACCTCAATTAAAACAAGAGAGCGAAACGGAAACGGAACTCGATTCATTGAGCTTGCATGATCTCGAATTTCAGCATGTTAACCGAGTATTAAATAGCGTAGCAGGACACAAAGGCAAAGCCTGTGAGATTTTAAAAATCAGCCGCCCTCGCCTACAGCGAATTTTAGAAAGAGAGTAGTCTCGTAGCCCTACTCTTGCCTAAATCAGCCCTCAACTCGAGCGAGCTACGTTTTTCTGAGTCCGTAACGTTCAGGCCTGCTAATAATAATTAGCAGGCCTTTATTACATTATCCCACAATAAATTTTTGACGATTTATTCCTAAGATAAACTTATTCCCTAACCCAAACCGATACACTGCCTGGTTTAGTCTTAAACTCAGCCCAGCCATCAGCGTTAACACAAACTTTATCTGTCACATCATATTGCTTAAGGGTATCAATGTAACAGTCATCAACGTAAGCCGAGCCTATCTTCATCCATTTCTTACCCTCATAGCTATTATCAGTCATTAATACAGCAACACCCCCTGGATGTTGACTATCCCCTTCACGAGTCCAACCAATAACATCTTGAGTATCTAGATAACTGCGTTGTGTACCATATGCATAATTACGGCGCACATCGAGTAATGTATCCAGAACCGCCTTATGAGACTTCAACGTAATGTCATAAAAGTTACCATCCTTACCTTTATCTCTGTAGCTTGCACCATAGTAGTCTGCATAAAAAATATTCGGATAACCTTCCTCACGAAGCAAGATAAATGAATAAGCTAATGGCTTAAACCAATCTTCGACTGGTGACTCTAACGCTTGCAAAGGCTGAGTATCGTGATTCTCAACTAAGGTAACCGCCTGAGCAGGATTCGACTTCATTAAAGTGCCTTCCAATAAGCTTCCCATATCGTAGCCACCAGATCCTGTAGATGCCTTATGGAAGTTCAAATGCAATGGCGCATCAAACAGTGACATACGATAACCGGTATCTTTTAAGTAACCTTGAAGAGTGCCGATGTCATAATCCCAGTACTCACCAACCGTGAATAGAGCTTTATCCGTTTTCCTACGAACTTGATCAATCCAATCTTTGAAGAAATCCTTCTTAATGTGTTTGATAGCGTCTAAGCGGAATCCATCAAGGTTGGCAAAGTTCGTGTACCACACGCCCCATTTCTTCAGCTCAGCAACAACATCAGGGTGATCCATATCTAGATCTGCTCCCATTAGGTAATCATAATTACCATATTCGTCGCTCACTTGAGAGTCCCAAGCTTTACCTGCCCCCTTGAATTTAAAGATACTGCTTTCACTGTCTGCCTGATCCCAATCAACACCATCAAAGTGATACCACCGCCACTCAAAGTCAGAGTAAGTATGTCCTCGCTCAGGGAAATTGAATCGAGCCCAAGCCGACACCTGCTTTTCACCAATTTCTGTGTTGCGGTTGTTTCTATCAACTCGAACTGCATCGACAAGCTCAACGTCATCGGCTCCCATCTTATGATTAAGAACCACATCAGCGTAAACTTTAACCCCAGCGGTATGTGCACTGCTTATAGCTGCAAGATATTGATCTTTATCACCATAGCGAGTTCGAACAGTTTCCTGTTGATTAAACTCTCCGAGATCATAGAGATCGTAGGTCGCATAACCCACTCCTAGCGTACCATCATCACGTTTCATCGCTTTGTACGCTGGTGGTAACCAGAGTGCGGTAATACCTTTATCAGCTAAAGACTGAGCCTGATCAGCAACTTTAATCCACAGATCATCTTTCTCACTGTTGTACCAATGAAAATACTGCATCATAACGCCATTAACCACTTCTGACTCAACCGGTTTCACTAGTAAGATATGATTCGTAGCATCAAATTCAAACTCATACTGCCCAGGCGCTGTCACCTTAATAAGAATCCGATTATCAGTTCCGGAATCTTCTAATGTCAGTCCACTCGCTCCTAGTGACAAATCGCTAAATTCAATTTTCACCGTACTCCAATCATCAGAGGCTAGCTTGAACTCATAATCACCGGGTTGAAGCGTTATCTGAGTCCAATACTTATCCTCCCCGATATAGCTCATCTGGCTGCCTTCGTCCCAATCAGTTAGAGTGCCACGTACGTAAATAGCTTCATCACCATATGGCGGAGCAGAAATCACATCCGCACCTTCCGGTGCAATCACAACGAGTTTCGCCTTATGTGGATCACTCAGATCCAGCACAAATCGATATTTTCCTTCGCTAATGATCGAAATACTTAGATTTCCATCAGCTTCTTTACCCCAAGAGTAAGAGCCTTCGCCTACGTGTAGGTTAAAGCTATTGTATTCAGGATGTGGCGCACCCCACTCACTTGCAGCTATTTTAAATTGGTAACTACTATCTGCTCCTAACTCTATTTCTGCTTCATATTGCTCCGAACCTTTATAGCTCATTTCAAGGGAAGCATCCCACCCGTTAAAGACTCCGCGTAGGTAAATGGCTTCATTTAATGGGCCTACATCCATTCCGGCGCCTTGGCCTTCTTCTGCTACTTGAGGTTTAACAAACACGACAGCCGTTAGGCCAGGAAGAACCAGTTCTCCACCATCAACACGAGCAGCGATAATACGCTCATCGTTACCGGCCTTAAGCACCGGGTGCAGCTCAAAACCGTCAGCACCTGGAATAGCAACCCTTTGCTCCCAAATACTGGAGTTAATGGCAACCACTAATGCCTGATTATTTGGATCGAGATCGTCACCCACTGCAACACCATCATCGATACTCATGACGATGGTTCCAGGCCTTGCTTTATCCCCTAGAGCATGGAACCGAACCCGCTTTAAGATTTGCTCAGTCTGACCTAAACGCATCAGCTCACTACCGGAGCGAATACTTAACATCTCTTTAAAGCGCGCGTCAGCCCAACTTATTTCATCATAGGTAACCTGAGTCTCTGGATTAGCAATAATCGCTTTAATCCAATCCCAGTTTGCGCCGTCTTCTTTTTCATAAGGTAGCCCAACATTCCAGTTATTGGTCTTCTTGCTGAAATCAACTCGGTTATACCAATCCCCTGAATCGTAACTATTACGTTCCATTGACTTAGAACGCAACAATTCAGTTCCCATATGCAAAAATGGAACCCCTTGTCCTAGCATCACTGGCGCTAAACCAAGAATTTGCATACGCGCACGATCTAAGGGTGTTACATCTCCTTTCGCTTTATATTGGTTAATATCCCACAACGTTTGGTTATCATGCTTGGAAACATAATTGACCGCTTCCTGCGGGTCAGCTGCATAGCCAGCGCCATGACCACCAAAATTGTAATCGCGACCTAGAACAATTGGCCCACCGGTTGTTGGAATTGGATACTCTTGTAGGTTCCCCGTCATACCAAGGCGGATCAAATCCATTTTTCCGCCCATATTGTCAAAACGGTCCCCAGCATTGGCAAACCCTGGAGTAGCATTCATAGGGTCAGAGTGATCGCCTCGCACCGCATCACGTAGGCGATCATTGTAAGTGCCGATCCCTGTCCCCGCCATGTTCCACTGAGAAGAGTTCACACCTCGCCCATTTTGGAAAACTTCCCCGAAGTCCCAACCTTCACCATAAAACCATGTATCGGTATCCACTTTCTTAACTTCAGCCAAGGCTTTTTCGATGCTGGACTTCATCAAGTGCCCCATCAAATCAAAACGGAAACCATCGATTTTGTACGCTTTTGACCAAGTGACTAAGCTATCTGCGACCAATTTTTCAAACATTCGGTGTTCTGACGCAGTATTGTCGCAACAAGTAGAGCTTTCAATATAGCCGTTATCTGGGTTGTATCGGTGATAATAGCCAGGAACAACCTTGTCGAGCACAGAGGAATTATACAGTCCAGATGCATTTGTATGGTTAAACACCACATCCTGAATTACACGAAAACCCATGTTATGTAAGGACTGCACCATTGTTCTGTATTCACGAATACGCGGCATTCCGTCGCTCTCAACAGCGTAACTGCCTTCTGGTGCGGTATAGTGATAAGGGTCATAACCCCAGTTAAAGCCATCCATACCACGAAGCTCTAACATCAGCATCTGAGCATCGCCTGTTGCAGGGTCCAAACTCTCTAATACTGAAGCAATCGTTCCGCTATCCGCCCTGCTACAGATCTGAGCATCAGGTTTAAGCCCAGTGTCGGCATGACACAATTTATTGATGTCGTCCTTTAAATCGATCCGTTTCGCTTCCTCCTCTGCGACTGAAGAGATATCGAATGTTGGCAGTAAGTGGATAGTATTCAAACCAGCTTCACGCAATGATTTAAGCTGCTTAACGCTGTCTCGTTCCTCTTCCGTAAATGCTAGATATTTACCATCATAAGCTGGAGTACCTTGTTCATCCGAATCACTAAAATCACGGACATGTAACTCATAAATAATATTATCTTCGGGCTTCTCAATTGGCTTAATATCTTGTGAGTCCCAGCCAACAGGCTTAGTTTCACTTGCAGCCAAGTCAACCAGTTGAGAGTAACGGCTTGATGTACTTAAAGAGACAGAGTATGGATCCGTCGTTGTCATCCACTCAAGGTGATTGGTTTTAGGATGGAAGACTTGGACACGGTAACGATAGAAACTACCTTGTAATCCAACATCGCCGTCAAAAGACCAGATCCCCGTTGCTGTATCTTCATTCATTACAACTGGGGATTGTTCTAATGGCGTTTTCTGCTCATCATACAAATAAAGCTCTACTTTATTCGCTGTCGGAGCCCACAAGCGGAATTGGCTTTGACCATCTTCAATCCATGATCCCAACTGCGCTTCGTCCGCATCATCGTTGCTTGCAGTATAGATTTCATCTATCACAAACGGGAACTGAACTCGAGTCGCAGCTAGTAGTTTTCCTTCTGCATCAAGTGCGACGGCAATAGGATGCTGCTTTAATAGTGATTTTGCTTGCTCAGAACCAATCTCCGTTTGGAAGGTCGCTCTACCCTTAAGGTGGGGATAACGCGCATCATCCAGTGTGCCACTTGGATCTAAAGGAAGCTTGGTGAATCCATCTGGGTTACCTAGAAAAATGGTGCCATTCGGATTCATCCAGAGATCAGCAGTGCCATTTGGGTTAGTCCACAACTGATAGCTATCTGCACCATCAATCATGTTCCAAGCAATGTTATCCACTGCTAACCAATGGGCAGATGCGCCACTTAGTGTTACTGGGGCCTCGGTCAGCGGTCGATAGTACGCGGTATTATCGCCATCCAATGTATAAACGATATTACTCTTATATAGCTCGACTTTAAGATCGTCGTCACCCAATGCTCTTTCGTCATCTTTATGAATAACAAAGTTCAGACAGCCATTGTTTTCAGGTTTAATTGCAACTCTAAATAATACCCCTTGCTCTCCAGCATCTTCTGTCACTGTATAAGGAGCATCCCATTCAGTGACAGTTTCAACGGCATTGCAAGTTTCATTATCCCAAAGGTGTAATCCCCATCCATCGTAGTTACTGTCTTTGCGCTTATAGTAAATCAATGCCTCACTATAAGTAGGAGAAGAAGTAGAACTTCCCGCAGGCGTCAAATCAATGGAATCAGGTGTCCCATCACCATCATCATCACTGGATGCAAAATCCCCCCAACCATCTTTAGCATCACTCCAACCATCGTTGTCGTCATCCGTGTCGGCATTGTTACCTGTGCCGTCTTTGTCACTATCAAGGCTTTCCGCTTTATTGTCTGGGAACGCATCTTGTGCATTGTCGACGCCGTCGCCATCACGATCGTTGTCTTCACTGTCGGCAATCAAATCACCATCCAGATCCGCAGGCTTGCTGGCGGCACTTAATGGATCGCTACCAAGACGCGCTTCGTCCGCATCACTCCAACCATCGTTGTCGTCATCGGTGTCGGCATTGTTACCCGTGCCGTCTTTGTCACTATCAAGGCTTTCCGCTTTATTGTCTGGGAACGCATCTTGAGCATTGTCGACGCCGTCGCCATCACGGTCGCTGTCTTCACTGTCGGCAATCAAATCGCCATCCAGATCCGCAGGCTTGCTGACGGCACTTAATGGATCGCTACCGAGACGCGCTTCATCCGCATCACTCCAACCATCGTTGTCGTCATCCGTGTCGGCATTGTTACCTGTGCCGTCTTTGTCACTA
>NZ_VTYA01000017.1:0-76800 GCF_013114135.1 Vibrio sp. 03-59-1 | reverse complement strand
GGCAAAAGAATGGTGCCGACTACCGGAGTCGAACTGGTGACCTACTGATTACAAGTCAGTTGCTCTACCTACTGAGCTAAGTCGGCACACTAAATTCTTTGCTTTCTTACTGATGTTTCTTGTTACTACAATTGACACCAATAATATAAATCATGGTGCCCGGAGGCGGAATCGAACCACCGACACGAGGATTTTCAATCCTCTGCTCTACCGACTGAGCTATCCGGGCAACGGGGCGCTATTAAACTGATTTTCTGCCTTACCGTCAATAACTTTTTTAAAATAAATCGAAATTAGTTGTTGTTCGCTCTCTTTTTAAGCGAGTGTGCTATTTAGGTTCCACCAGAGTTAAATTCTTTCTTGTATTTCGTTACTTTTTCTAAGTACCTGCGTGATTCTTTGTTTGGATGCTTTTTGGTTAACGCCCAGTAAACTTGATTAGGTTGCAGTGAATTGAGATCGTTCATCGCTCGTTTTCTGTTTTTGCTGAACGTATTGAGAACGCCACCGGTTCCACCGTTGTAAGCTGAGATCATGCTGTACTCTAAAGAGATGGGATGATTAACGCTCTTAAGGTAACGGTTTTTTAAGATATAAAAATACGCGGTTCCGGTATCAATATTGGTCTCAGGGTTAAATAAATACTCAGGCGAAGGTTGGCCTGATTTATTTTTGACTAGCTTAAATACATCTCTACCTGCCGTTTTGGGTACTACTTGCATAAGACCATACGCATTGGCCCAGCTAACCGCATAGGGATTGAAGCTGCTTTCTGTTTTTATAATGGCGTAAATCAAATCTTCTGGAATGTCATATTTTCTAGAGGCGCGACGGACAATATCTTCGTATTTGTAGCTTCTCTTATCTGCATGATCAGCCACCATTGGGATTTCAACATAGTAAGCTTTTTTGAAATCGACGTTCTTTACTTTGAGGTTATTGGCAATAAGGTAATCAGCATATTTGTTGGCTCGCCATGACCATTGAATAGGTTTTTTTTCTTGATCGACAACCTGCTTATAAAGAAAAGGTTGCCCTTCGAGCTTGATATTTTTCGATGAGAACAGGTCTACATTAGCAGGATCGTCAGGTGTAAGAAGAGTGGTAACAATCGCATTTTTTAGGTGTTGTTTAGGATCGGTAGGCGAAACCGTTTCAACAATAATTTGACCTTTGCTGAAATTAACCTCTGATCGACTGAGGTAATTGTCTATATATTTCACATAGTTACTTTTTCCAGCGATCTTTATCCCTTTGCTTCCCCAGCGTTTTTCTATGTTACCTGAGAAGCTGTTGATCAGAGCATCTAGTGCTCCAGTATCTTTCTCAAATTGACCTGGTAATTCAGCAAGGTTGCCTGCAAAACGGTTAGTGGGTTCATAATTGACATCATATAAACCTTCGATGAATTCTCGGCTGCAACCAACAAGTGACATTGAAATAAAGAAATAGACTAGCTTTTTCATACGCTCCTCAAATAAAAATGACACCATGCCATAGCGTGAAAACTAGGCAATGATGTCATTATTCACATCAGATAGAAACTGAATTACTCACTCGGTGGAGTATAACCTTCGATTACGACTTCTTTTCCTTCAAAGAGAAAGTTAACCATTTCAGTTTCAAGAAGTTTTCGATGTTCAGGATCCATCATATTGAGTTTCTTTTCATTAATCAGCATCGTTTGCTTACTCTGCCATTGCGCCCAAGCTTCTTTTGAAATGCTGTCAAAAATGCGTTTACCTAAGTCGCCAGGGTAAAGTTGAAAATCCAACCCGTCAGCTTCTTTGTTTAGTCGAGCACAAAATACAGTGCGGCTCATGGTGACTCCTTAATTTATTGATGGGTATTTAATTCAAAAGGTAGGCTTTCTAATAACTGCTTTACGGGAGCGGCTAAGCCAATTTCTTCAGGTTGAGACAAGTTATACCAGAGACCTTTAGTCCCTTCCATTATCAAATTTGGTTGTTTATCTAATTTTACTAATACAGGCGTGATATCTAAGTGGTAGTGGCTGAACGTATGTCTAAACGCAATCATTGTCTTGACCGAATCGGTTTCATTGTCTTTGATTGAGCGAAGATCTAACTGATGTTCGATCTCCGCGTTTTCATTTTGAGGGAAACAGAACAGTCCTCCCCAGATACCAGTTTGAGGGCGTTGTTCGAGCCATACTTGATTGTCGTGGTATAGAATCACAAACCACGTTTCTTTTATTGGCTTTTCTTTCTTAGGCTTCTTGCCTGGGAAATCGAGCTGTCTATCGAGTTTCTTAGCTTCACACATGCTTTCAATTGGGCACAACGTACATTTAGGCTTGCTACGAGTACAAACTATCGCCCCCATGTCCATCATCGCTTGGTTGTACTTATCAACGTTTTTGCTTGGAGTATGTGTCTCTGCGTGTTCCCAAAGCTGGCTCTCGACTCTCTTTTGCCCGGGCCAACCTTCTACTGCGAAGCTTCTCGCCAAGGTGCGCTTGACGTTGCCATCAAGGATCGCATGGGGGAGTTTATGAACCGAAGACAGCACTGCTGCGGCAGTAGATCGTCCAATGCCTGGTAGCGCGTTCATCTCTTCTATAGAAAATGGAAATTCACCACCATATTGCTCGGCAACAATCTTGGCGGCCTTGTGCAAGTTACGAGCACGGGCGTAATAGCCCAATCCAGTCCATAAGTGCAACACTTCATCTTGTTCAGCATTGGCTAAATCAATGACTGTCGGAAAACGTTCAAGAAAACGCTCATAATAGGGGATAACCGTGGTTACTTGAGTTTGTTGGAGCATGATCTCCGATAGCCAAACGGTGTAAGCTGTTTTATTTTGTTGCCATGGAAGGTTCTTCCTACCGTAGGCGTCATACCATTTCAAAATGGCGTTTGCGAATGGGGTCACGACAAGCTCGATGTTTTACTTTTATTAGGTCTAAAATTGCACCACAATTAACACTGGATGTAAAACAGACAAATTGTATGGGTATTTATCGATAGAAAGACTTGCACCAGAGGCAATTCTTTGGATAATCCCCGCTTTGATTAATCAATGTGCAGGCAAAAACCAATGAGTGAAGTGACCACTAACGAATATACTGAAGATGGCAAACTGGTTCGAAAGATCCGTAGTTTTGTTCGTCGCGAAGGCCGCTTAACAAAAGGCCAAGAGAACGCGATGAATGAATGTTGGCCAACAATGGGTATCGATTACAACCCAGAACTTCTTAACTGGAAAGAAGTATTTGGCAACGATAACCCAGTTGTACTAGAGATTGGCTTCGGTATGGGTGCATCACTGGTTGAAATGGCAAAGAACGCGCCTGAGAAAAACTTCTTGGGTATCGAAGTTCATAGCCCGGGTGTTGGTGCATGTTTAGGTACTGCTCGTGATGCGGGTGTCACCAACTTACGCGTAATGTGCCACGATGCAGTAGAAGTATTCGAACACATGATCCCAGATAGCAGCCTGCATACTCTGCAACTGTTTTTCCCTGACCCATGGCACAAAGCTCGTCACCACAAACGTCGTATCGTTAAGGCTGAGTTCGCAGAGATGGTTCGCGGTAAGCTTCAACTTGAGTCTGGTATTTTCCACATGGCGACTGACTGGGAAAATTACGCAGAGCATATGATTGATGTGATGAAGGTTGCGCCTGGTTTTGAAAACATCGCGGCGGAAGGCGATTACATCCCTCGTCCTGATGAGCGTCCTTTAACTAAATTTGAAGCACGCGGTCACAGACTTGGTCACGGTGTTTGGGATATTAAATACAAGCGCGTAAAGTAGCGCTATCGAGTAATCAATACTCGGGCTTGTAGTCCAGAATTAGAAAGCCAACATGATTGAATATGTTGGCTTTTTTGCCCTTTGAACTCTACAAATTAATAAAAATAATAGGTCGAAGATGAAGCCGACAGAACAATTGTTGACGGATATTCTAGAAGAAGTTCGTCCATTGATTGGCAAAGGGAAAGTTGCTGATTATATTCCTGCTCTTGCAAAAGTATCGAACCAGAAACTGGCAATGGCGGTCTATACCAATGATGGTGAAGTGATTAAGTCTGGTGATGCTGATGAAGCTTTTTCGATTCAATCTATTTCGAAAGCACTTAGCTTAACGCTGGCGATGGTGCTTTATAAGCCAGAAGAGATCTGGGATCGTGTTGGAAAGGAGCCTTCTGGTCAGGCATTCAATTCGATGATCCAGCTTGAGATGGAGCAAGGTATTCCTCGCAACCCATTTATTAATGCAGGTGCTATCGTGGTGGCAGACTTGCTCAGTAGTCGCCTCTCTGCCCCGAGACAACGTTTATTAGAGTTTGCACGCCAACTGTCGGGTGATACTCATATTGTTTATGACAAGGTCGTAGCGGCTTCAGAAATGATGCATAGCGATAGAAATGCAGCCATCGCTTACTTAATGCGTGCTTTTAGTAATTTTGATAATGACGTCATTCCTGTGTTGAATAACTATTTCCATGCCTGCGCACTAAAAATGAGTTGTGTGGATTTGGCAAAAACCTTCAGCTACCTTGCTAATAAAGGCGTTTCGGTACAAACCAGCAAACAGATAGTTACGCCAACACAGACCAAACAGTTAAACGCGCTTTTGGCTACCTGTGGGCTTTATGATGGAGCTGGGGAATTTGCATATCGAGTTGGTATGCCAGGGAAGTCAGGTGTTGGTGGCGGGATTATTGCGATCGTTCCAGGAGAAATGACCATTGCTGTCTGGTCTCCAGAGCTCGATCCGTCAGGAAACTCTTTGGCTGGCACTCAAGCATTAGAGCTATTTTCTGAAAAAATTGGGCGTTCGATTTTTTAATGTTAGTAGAGATGTTCCCTAGCAAAACCAAAAGAGAACAAGGTACTTATTTCATTTAGAAAGAGTACCTTGAATCAAATCGTCTCTTAATACTTACTCTTCTGCCATAAACGCTTCTAGAAGGTCGTTAAGGAATAATTTTCCTTTTTCAGTGATCTGCCAATGAGTCTCTGATTGGCTCAAGAACTCTTTATCAAGCGCCCAATTAATCGTTGGTTGAATGCTTGCTAAACTTAATCCCGTAGTGTTAATGAAATCCTGTTTAGGGCAAGCTTCGAGCAATCTAAAGCGGTTCATGAAAAATTCAAATGGACGATCTTCCTTGGGTACTTCAAATTCGTCTGATAGATATGGCTTCACCATGTTCTGATATGCGGCTAAGTAGCCTCTAGGGTGCTTAACTTTGGTGGTACGAGTGATGCGCCCATCTGCAAAACTCAGTTTACCATGAGAGCCACAGCCAATACCTAGGTAGTCACCAAAGCGCCAATAGTTGAGGTTATGTTGACACTGGTATCCCGGTTTGCTGTAGCCGGAGATTTCATATTGCACATAGCCCGCATCATTGAGCTTTTGATGTCCACGTTCGAAGATATCCCACAAATCATCATCATCAGGTAGAGTCGGTGGCTTAAAGTGGAACATCGTATTCGGCTCAATGGTGAGTTGATACCAAGATAAATGCGGCGGATTAAGCTCTATAGCTTTGTCGAGATCTAGGAGTGCTTGCTCAATAGTTTGATTGGGTAAACCGTGCATCAAATCGAGATTAAAGCTTTTCAAACCAATCTTATGTGCCAGATGAGCGGCATTGATTGCTTCATCTTTTCCGTGAATTCGACCTAAGCGTTCTAGTTTCTCTTGCTCAAAGCTCTGTACCCCAATGGAGATGCGCGTAACGCCTGCTTTCTCATAACCAGCAAATCGATCTGCTTCAATAGTCCCCGGGTTGGCTTCCATTGTAATTTCAATATCAGATTTAAAGGTAATGCGCTGTTCTATGCCTTGTAACAAGCGCTGAATCTCTTCTGGCGATATGAGACTTGGAGTCCCACCGCCAATAAAGATGGAGTGCAGAGGGCGTGGGTTGTCGTTGAGTTGATAGCGATTGATGTCGGTATCGAGATCTTCTAGCAACGCATCAATGTATTCACGTTCAGGAATTTTTGATTTCAATGCATGCGAATTAAAGTCACAGTAAGGGCATTTTTGAACGCACCATGGGATGTGAACATAAAGACTTAATGCTGGTGGAATCAAAACCGCCGAATTGGAATCTATTGCCGCTGGGTTGGTCATTATTGATTTTTCTCTAATGCTGAGAATAAAGTTTTCAATGCTTTACCACGATGCGAAAGTTGCTTCTTACGTGTTGATTCTAGCTCGGCAGATGCGCATTGATCCTCTGGTACCCAGAAAATAGGGTCATAACCAAAGCCGTTTTCACCGTGAGCTTCTTCAAGAATACTTCCTTCCCATTTGCCGTGACAAACAATCGGGGTTGGATCGTTTTCATGGCGCATCAGAACGAGTACACAGTGAAAGCGTGCGCTACGTTGCTCAGTTGGAACGCCTTTCATTTCATTAAGCAGTTTTTCAAGGTTCTGTTGATCCGTTGCGTTCTCGCCAGCAAAACGAGCTGAATAGATTCCAGGCGCACCTTTCAGGAAATCGACCTCTAAACCTGAGTCATCAGCAATCGCAGGTAGGCCCGTTGCCTTTGCTGCATGGCGAGCTTTGATGATGGCATTCTCAATAAATGTCGTGCCAGTTTCTTCGGCTTCTGAAACGTTGAATTCGCTTTGTGAGAAAACCTCAAAGCCAAATTCAAACAGAAGATCTGCCATTTCACGTACCTTGCCTTGATTTCCAGTCGCTAATACTAATTTTTTCATAATGTTTTTCGTCTGTGTATTCGATAAAAATTGAAGGTTTACTCTTCAACGTAAAATTTTTGGCTGAAACGTAATGGGCCAGAACCCACGTTCCCAGCGTCAATATCAATCGTAAAGGTTAGATTATCTTCATGAGATATCGGAAATTCTGCAAGGTAATAAATAGCGTCACCCTCTTTGATTTCTTTAAATGATAGCGTCTTGATTTGCCCTATTAGGTTTTTGACCGAACCGTTCACTTTTGCTTGAGTCGCTGGCTTGCCAAGGGATGATTTGTCGAGCACGCTAATGTTTAAGATTGCAGAGTATCCATTACGCTTTAGCTCATAACTGCGAGCGACTTTTGGCGTTAAAAATGTCGAGTTGAATGCGACATAATGCACTTCTGCATCTTTAATGTTTTTGAACTGACCAGCCCAACTTGGGAAGGCGAGTAGGCTTAAAAGGGCTACCGTGATCCATTTGCTCATGATGTTCTCCTTACTCATTATTTGCTCTTAATAAAATGATAAAAAGCCATCATAGGATGGCTTGAATATCAGTAGGTATTTGGCTTGGTTCGCATATTCGTATCTGCTTGTGCCGTCCTAATTCGCCTTTCTCTATGACAACTAAGCCTTTGGCTACTTTGAATTGCTTCGCAAGGTACTTTGTCAGGTGGGCGTTGGCTTTACCATCGACTGGCGGAGCGGTGATCGCTATCTTTAGCTCCTCGCCATGTAACCCAACAATTTTATCTCTACTTGCTTTAGGCTGGATATAGAGCCGTAGCAAAATATCCTGCCCATCTTTCCAAGCCGCTAATGACATTATAGTTGGAACCAGACAGGGCCAATAATGTCGCCCATTAAGAAGTTAGCAAACTGAAGGCCAATAAATAGCACAAGCACGCTAAGATCAAATCCACCCATAGCAGGTAAAATACGGCGAATTGGCGCGAGCATTGGTTCTGTTAATTGATGGAATACATACTCTATTGGGCTACGACCTTGGCTTACCCAGCTTAATATTGCGCGTATAAGTAGAACCCAGAAAATCAGACCACCTGCTGCTTTCAGTAGTGATAATAAACCTAAGAATAGGAAATCGAGACTAAAACTAAACGCACCGTTAGACGCGATTAATACGAGTGCGACAAACTTAATCACACACAATACATAAGCAAAGATGACTGTAGCTAAATCAAGGCTACCAATAGATGGAATAACGCGTCTTAATGGAGCAACGATCGGTTGAGTCGCTTTCACGATAAATTGCGAAAATGGGTTATAGAAATCCGCCCGCGATGCTTGTAACCAAATACGTAAAATCACCACCATGATGTATAAATCAAAAACGGTTGATATTAGAAAACTCATTGAATTCATAAATAGCCCTTAAAACAGATAACTCGTAAAGATACGAGATTGATTAAAACAGTTTTTCCATCTCTTCAGCTCTAGATACTGCGGCTTGCATTGCTTTGGCGACCGTATCTGAAAGTTGATGTTCGTTAAATGTACGTAGTGCCTCGGCCGTGGTTCCGCCTTTTGATGTCACTTGTTCTCTTAGTGTAGAGAGTTCCGTTTCAGGGTTCGCGACAACCATTTCAGCGGCACCTAAAGCCGACTGTTGGACTAAGAGTCTGGCGGTTTCTTTATCAAACCCTTGCTCAATCGCTTCAGCTTGCATTGCTTCCATAAAGAGGAAGAAATAGGCGGGAGCACTGCCAGCAGCGGCAATGATATTGTTGATACCTGATTCCTGCTCTACCCAGCATACCTCACCAACGGCACTCATTAGATCTGAAGCAAACATTTTATTTGATTCATCCACGTTGCTAGAGGCATATAAACCACTCATGCCTTTGCCGAGCAGTGATGGTGTATTTGGCATCACTCGTACAAGGTTTAGTTCCGTTGCAAGCATCTCATTGAGTCTTGTCGCTGAAATACCAGCAGCGATAGAAATCACCAGTTTATTACCATAATTGATCGCTTGAAGTGGTTTGCATACTTCTTCCATCATCTGTGGTTTTACTGATAATACGACAACATCCGCTTGAGAGGCGGCTGCAAAGTTGTCGTCTGTGGTTAGGATTTTGTAATCTTGCTCTAGCGGTTTTCGTCTGGTTTCAGACGGTGCGGTCGCGGTAATATGATCGGCAGGGTAGCCACTTGCTACTAACCCAGCAATGATTGAGCGAGCCATATTACCAGCCCCGATAAATGCAATTTTCTTATGATCCATCTATTAAAATCCTAATGTTATATCGTGCAAGCTTAGCGGTAGTCACGAGCGCCAAATAGTGCGGTGCCAATTCTTACCATGGTGCTGCCTGCTTCAATGGCGGCGTCCATATCTCCGCTCATACCCATAGATAGTGTATCTAAGCCGGAATACTGCTCTGCCAACTTATCGTTAATTTGTGTGAGTTGATTAAATGCAGCCAGTTGAGATTGGTGATCGGTCACATTGGCAGGAATTGACATCAACCCTCTTAACGTGAGGTTTGGCAAAGAAGAAATCAACTCCGCGATCTCAAATATTTCTTGCTCTGATGCGCCTGATTTAGATGCTTCACCACTGGTGTTCACTTGAATTAGCACTTGCAGTGGTGGTAAACCTTCTGGGCGCTGATCGCTCAACCTCTGGGCTATTTTTGCGCGAGATACGGTGTGAACCCAGTGAAAGTTTTCTGCAATTGGTTTGGTTTTATTGGACTGGATTGGACCAATAAAGTGCCATTCAAAATTTAAATTAGAATGTTGTTCGGAAAAATGTTTTACTTTATCAACACCTTCTTGCACATAGTTTTCACCAAACCGGACTTGTCCCGCTTGAGCAGCCTCGAGGATTGCCTCTAATGGTTTAGTCTTACTTACGGCTAAAAGTTGCACAGACTCTGGAGCTCGTCCACACTTTTGCTCACAGCTTCGAATCTGTGAGGTGATATGTTTAATGTTTTGTTGAATACTATTCATAGTCGACTTTACTAAGGAAAATAAATGGATATCTCTGAATTACTGGATTTTAGTGTAAAGCATAACGCATCAGATCTACATCTTTCTGCAGGTGTTCCTCCTATGGTACGTATAGATGGCGAAGTAAGAAAGCTTGGAGTGCCAGCTTTTAGCCATGCAGATGTACATCGTTTGGTTTTTGAGATCATGAACGATGCTCAACGTAGCGAGTATGAAGAAAAACTGGAGGTCGATTTCTCATTTGAACTTCCTCAAGTTGGACGTTTTCGTGTGAATGCTTTCAATCAAGCACGCGGCTGCGCAGCTGTATTTCGTACTATTCCAGTGGAGATCCCAACATTAGAGCAGTTGGATGCACCGGAAATATTTGAAAAAATAGCTAATTATGAGAAAGGTTTAGTTTTGGTTACTGGGCCTACTGGTTCTGGTAAATCGACAACCTTGGCGGCCATGGTCGATTATGTGAATCGTCACCATAATAAGCATATCTTAACCATTGAAGATCCGATCGAGTTCGTTCACACCAATAACAAAAGCTTAGTGAATCAGCGTGAAGTCCATCGTGATACTCACAGTTTTAAAAATGCTTTACGTTCAGCTTTGCGTGAAGACCCTGATGTGATCTTAGTGGGGGAGTTGCGAGACCAAGAGACGATCAGCTTAGCGTTAACCGCAGCCGAAACAGGACACTTAGTTTTTGGTACGTTGCACACCAGCTCTGCGGCGAAAACTATTGACCGTATTATTGATGTCTTCCCAGGTAGCGATAAAGATATGGTTCGTTCGATGATGTCTGAGTCATTACGTGCGGTGATTGCTCAAAAACTCTTAAAACGCATTGGTGGTGGGCGAGTTGCGTGTCATGAAATTATGATGGCAACCCCTGCAATTCGTAACTTGATCCGTGAAGATAAAGTCGCGCAAATGTACTCCATCATTCAAACCGGCGCCGCTCATGGCATGCAAACCATGGAGCAAAATTCGAAACAGCTCATTGCTCAAGGTTTGGTTGAGTTGGAAGAAGTGCAGAAAAAAATTGAAATAGAAACCTCACTGTTTTAAATAATTGACCTCCCCATTTAGCGTTAGAAGAGACGAGTACAATCATGGAATTAAATCAAATCCTCGCGGGGATGAATGAAGAAAAAGCATCGGATCTTTATATTACTGTCGGTGCTCCTATTCTCTTTCGTATTGATGGGGAGCTAAGACCACAAGGTGAAAAGCTATCAGAAGATCAGGTAACAAGCTTGCTTGATGCGATGATGGATGCCGATCGTCAGAATGAGTTTCGCCAATCCCGTGAATCAAATTTTGCGATTATGAGAGATTTTGGGCGTTTTCGTGTGAGTGCTTTTTTCCAGCGAGAACTGCCAGGCGCGGTGATTCGCCGTATTGAAACGGTGATCCCGACGTTTGAGCAATTGAAATTGCCCGTGGTATTACAAGACCTTGCGATTGCAAAACGTGGATTAGTGCTGGTGGTTGGTGCGACTGGTTCGGGTAAATCGACATCAATGGCCGCGATGACAGGCTATCGCAATAGCAATCGGTCGGGTCATATTTTGACGGTAGAAGATCCGATTGAATTCGTGCATGAACATCAGCGTTGTATTGTGACCCAGCGTGAAGTCGGTTTAGACACGGATAGCTATGAAGTGGCGTTGAAAAACTCACTGCGTCAGGCTCCAGATATGATCTTAATTGGTGAAATTCGTAACCGAGAAACCATGGAATACGCGATGACGTTTGCTGAAACCGGGCATCTTTGTATGGCGACTCTGCACGCGAATAACGCTAACCAAGCCTTAGAACGCATTTTGCACTTAGTACCGAAAGAGCAAAAAGAGCAGTTCCTATTCGATCTTTCTATGAACTTAAAAGGCATTGTGGCTCAGCAATTGATTCGTGATAAAAACGGAAAAGGTCGTCATGGGGTATTTGAGATCTTGCTTAATAGTCCAAGGATCTCAGATTTGATCCGTCGAGGCGATCTACATGAATTAAAAGCGACAATGGCGAAATCTCAAGAGATTGGAATGCAAACCTTTGATCAATCACTGTATAAGTTAGTCGTGGAAGGGAAGATCAATGAGGAAGATGCACTTCATAGTGCTGATTCAGCGAACGATCTACGTTTAATGCTGAAAACACAGTCCAAAACAGATTCTGACAGTAGCAGCTTAAGTGGCATAAAAATCGAAATGGATTAATGGTTAAGGGCGGGGATTTGCTGTAGTCATTGAATTCAATTAAATAAGTTCTAGTGGGGAAATCCGCTAGAACTTATTTTTTACTGATGAGTTTTATCCAAAGAGTGAGGGTTACTCACCCCATTGAGCTTCAAACCAACTCTCTAGAATAACAACCGCAGATTGGCAGTCGATATTGCCTTTGCTTAACGCTTTGTATCCACCCATCTCAAATAGTTCTTCACGAGCTGTCGTGGTTGAAAGTCGTTCATCATGCAGTTCGACTGTATAACCGAACCGGCCATGAATTCGATTGGCAAATTTCTTCGCTCTAGCGGTGATCACTTCGAGGTCTTTGCCATTTAAATCAGTCGGAAGCCCGACCACGATAAGATCTGGTTGCCACTCTTTCAGCATTTTTTCGATATCATCCCAGTTAGGGATACCATCTTTAGCTTTAAAGGCTTTTAATGGGTTTGCGGTGCCTGTAATTTCTTGTCCAATGGCACTACCAATGCTTTTTGTGCCGTAATCGAAAGCGATAATTGAACGTGATTTTGTGTTGCTCATGCGTGTCCTGCTTGGGATGACAGTTGAGCAGCATCAATGCCGAGCATTTGCACTGCTTTTTGCCATCGTTCGTTAATAGGTGTTTCAAAAATGACGCTTGGATCGGCTTCAATAGTTAGCCATGAATTATCCGCAAGTTCGACTTCTAATTGACCCGGTTCCCAACCTGAGTAGCCCAAAGCAACTAAGTAGTTATTTGGCTCAGCTTCGGTTCCCAATACATTAAGAATGTCTTTAGAAGTTGTGACCGAGATTTTCTCCGTCATTTGAATGCTTGATTCATAGCTATCTTTGGGTTCGTGTAAAATAAACCCGCGATCTTCAGATACTGGCCCACCATTAAGTACTGGTTTCTCTAAACTCTCTACGTTTAATTGTGGGTGGATGTTATCCACATCAACTTGTTTCAACATTTTCCCTACAGTGACATCGATAGGAGCATTAATGATTAACCCCATTGCTCCCTCTTCATTATGTTCGCACAAGTAGATCACCGTACGTTTAAAGTAGGGGTCTTGCATTCCGGGCATTGCCACAAGAAAGTGATTGGTTAGGTCCATAACGATTCCTGTATCAAAGGGAAGAGAGTTAGGCAGTATATGTACTGCCTAAATTGAGTTATGCGTTAATTCGGCGTTCAATGGCATCCATTAATTTACCTGTAATTGAGATATCAAAAGCGGCTTCGATCTCTTTAATACAAGTAGGACTTGTGACATTAATTTCAGTCAATTTATCGCCAATAACATCTAAGCCAACAAAAATTAAGCCTTTCTCTTTTAACGTTGGAGCGACTGCTTGTGCAATCTTAAGGTCGGTTTCACTCAGTGGGCGTGCTTCACCTCTACCGCCTGCTGCTAAATTCCCACGAGTTTCCCCTTTAGCTGGAATTCTTGCTAAGCAGTATGGCATTGGCTCACCATCGACGACTAAAATACGCTTATCACCGTTGCTGATATCAGGAACAAAGGTTTGCGCCATGCAGTAGTTTTGTCCATGGTTCGTCAGTGTTTCAATGATCACTGATACGTTTGGATCGCCCGCTTTTACACGGAAAATGGACGCACCACCCATTCCATCTAGCGGTTTAAGGATCACATCGCCGTGCTCTTCTCTAAATGCTTTAATCTTCTCTGCTTTACGCGTCACTATGGTGGTCGGCGTTAGTTCAGGGAACCATGCGGTGAACAACTTCTCATTACAATCACGTAGGCTTTGTGGTTTGTTGACAATGAGAGCACCATTTTCTTCAGCACGTTCAAGAATGTAAGTCGCGTAAATGTATTCAGTATCAAAAGGAGGATCTTTACGCATTAGCACGGCATCAAGATCAGATAAAGCGATGGTTTGCTCTGACTTAAATTCGTACCAATCGTTTGGATCTTCTTTTAGCTCAACGACTTTTGTATCAGCAATGGCGACGCCTTGATCTAAGTGTAGATCATCCATCTCCATATAGTGAATTTCATAGCCGCGACGCTGTGCTTCAAGCATCATGGCAAAGCTAGAGTCTTTTTTGATATTAATGGATGAAATAGGATCCATTACGATGCCAAGTTTGATCATTGTTATTCTCCAGTTAGCCTAGATCGCCGAAACGAACTTGTAAGGCTGTGATAGCGGTAAGCGCGGCAGTTTCGGTACGAAGTACTCGTGGGCCAAGCAAAGTTTCTTCAAATTTGTATTGTTCTGTCATGCTGATCTCTTCAGCTGATAAGCCGCCTTCTGGGCCGATAAGCAGACGAACTTTCTCTACAGGTTCAGGAAGTGTATTGATTGAATATTTTGCTCTAGGATGAAGGTTTAACTTTAGAGCATCGCTATTTTCAGCACACCAAGCTTCAAGTTGCATGATTGGGCGAATGGTTGGGACGATATTACGCCCTGATTGTTCGCAAGCTGCGATAGCAATTTTCTGCCATTGAGCCAGTTTCTTCTCAAATCGTTTCGTGTCAAGTTTTACGCCACAACGTTCCGAGATCAGTGGAGTAATGGTATTAACACCAAGTTCAACCGACTTTTGAATGGTGAATTCCATTTTATCACCACGTGATACCACTTGACCTAAATGTAGGTTGAGAGGGGATTCTGAGCTGCGTTCAACACGGCTAGTGACTTCTACATCAACATGTTTTTTGCTTACTTGAGTGATAACTGCAGGAAATTCAGCGTTACTTCCATCAAATAAAAGTACCTCTTGGCCTTCCTTCATTCGTAATACGCGGCCAATATGACCCGCGGCATCTTCACAAAGTGCAATTGTGCCTAGCCCATGGATGAGTTCTGGGTGATAAATTCGAGGGACTCTCATTATGATAAACCTATAAATGCTTTATTTTTGGATACAATATCTCAGCCTAACATGGATGCTAGTCAGTGAAAAAACAAGTATCTCTTTATAATTTAGAATGAGTTCTTATGGCTTTACACCATAAGAACGAGGTGAATTTATTGACAAGCTTGGACAACAAAAGGATTGTGATTTTTTTGGATTTTAGAGATGCGCTTATCTCGTTCACATTCCCATTCATCTGGCGGGAAACTCTTATTCCACGCTGTCATCAATTGAGTTTGTTGCTTTGACAGCTTAAAGCCATACTCTTGACTCATGTATAAGTAAGTTCGAGCAATCGATCCTTTTGCTCTGTCAGGTGGCATCACTTTACGCTGCTTAAAGTTAACTTGCATTTCACATTGCCCATAACTTACGCCATTAAGGCCATTCCACTGGCTAAAGTTATAGTTAGAACGATCACCGTTCACTTCACCAATAGCAGGGGTAAGGTTGTGAAGATCGGCTTCCATTGATTTGAATGTCTTGTCATTTTTGGTGCAATTCTTTCGTCCACCAGTTTGCCAACACTGGCGCTGGTGGCCAAACTGCCATGCTGGAACGACATGCTCCCACTCGATTCGGCTGGCTCTTTTTTGTTGCTTACGAACTTGGTATCCGCATGCCTTTAAATCAGGGACCCCTTTCTTTTTATTTTTCCAAGTAATATCGCATCCACAGTAGAAGCTGGTTGGGTGATCTAAATAGATCTTAACCGCTTCTCTTTTGGCTTTTGAAAATGAAGAGGGAGGGGCAGATAGAGCGATGGAAGGGATTAGCCCTACAGCTGCGATCATTAATACGAGAGTTTTCATAATAAAAGACTGGTAAAAGTATGATAAATACCAGTCTACCACTCAAATGATAAAAGTCTCTATTACATAATTCTCATTAGGGTTCATGCAGAGAAAATATGGACCTCAGATAAATAACGATATTTTTGTCGCATTAACTGAGCTGTTTACCGCTATAGGTGAGCGTCTGTTTACACTGCTGACAACGGTACGTTGCTTGGTTTCGAATGACTTTATTGTGTCGGCGTATCGTTAAAGGGTAACTGGAACAGCCGCATTGATACTCGAAAGTCTTGCCTTGCACAGAGGTGACAGTAAAAGAGTGAGTTGTGTTGGCGGGGATATTAAATACGGAATTCATCACGCCTTGCCACTCTTTCCCGTGCGGGCGAACTCGACCATAGACTTGATAAGTGATGAGGTGGGCGACCTCGTGGGGAATCACTTCATCTAGAAACGCTTGTTGGTTCTCTTTGAAAAGAATCGGGTTAATACGAATTTCATTAAGTTGAAGGTAGGCTTTTCCTGCGGCTTTTCCTCTTAATTGAAAGCTTATTTTTGGCATAGTAAAAGGTTGCTGGAAGGCTTTGCTCGCAATGCTAATACACTCGGCTAATTTCTTCGTTGCTGAGTAAGTGAGTTCGTTGTGTTGCAAAATATTCCCCATAAAAAAAGGCCTTAGCGCCGAAGCTAAGGCCAAATACTATCATCTTTGGGGTTTAATACTGGAGACCTATAGATGATGTTTTTTCTTAATTGTCGCGTGATAGGCATGCCATGTTCCATATCCTAAAATAGGCATAGTAAATAGCATTCCAAAACCGTAGGTGGCAAAGCCGATAAGGATGCCGCCACAAATAATCGCAGCCCATACGATCATCGCTGGTATATTGGATTTGACCGCATTGAAGCTAGAGAAAATGGCACTCATCATATCCACTCGGCGTTCCATCATTAGCGGGATAGAAAATGCAGAGATACTGAAAACGACACTGGCGAGTACAAAGCCAACTGCAGACCCAATAATGAGGAAAGGAGCAAACTCAGCAATTGGCGCACCTTGAACTGAAGGGTATAGCGCATAAAGTAGTGCGGCGATACGCATCCAGAAAATCATGGCAACGGCGAGTAATATTGCAAATGCCCATTGAGCGGTTGAATTTCGACGGATAGCTTTCATGGAGTGAAATAGACTTGCATCGTGCCCTTTTTCTCGCTCCCAACTAGCATCATAAAGCCCAAGAGCTAAGAATGGACCAATGAGCATATAGACAACTAAACTCGGCATCACCACAAGATGGGTCCCTTGCCATTGTACTAATTGAACAATCGCAATCGCGGCAGCCATAAAACATAAGCCGTAAAACGCGCTAATGATGGGCATTCGAATAAAGTCATGCAAGCCAAGAGATAACCAATGAAAGGGGGCGGAAACACTGAGTTGGTTACATGGAATGGTACGAGCATATTCGCTGTTCTTGACGTGATGCTTTTTATTTTCAAAGTCTGAGTTATGTACTGTTCGAGGCATAAATCCTCCCTGATTTAAGACGAATCTTAGTTAATTGAATCAATGACTATGATTTTTTAAGCGTCTATTTTTCAGCTAACGTCTAATAAACTGATAATGATAACGACTTAAGTTTCTCATTAACTATTGTCACTGATACTGCAAAATACAAATTTTAGACAGGATAAAGATGGGTTTATTTTTTTTGGCTGGAGCTATGTAGCAAAGGGATGTGTTGCTTATGCGGAATTTTACTCAAAGATTCTGATAGTTATAATTAGACCTACAAATAACAAGGTTTAATCTGGTTCCGTAAATAAAAAAGCTCCCATTTAATAATGAGAGCTTTCTATTAGTTAACTGATAACGATTTGTTAGCAGAAACTAGTTGTTACCAGACGCTAAGGTGTGAATGCTTATTTCAGACCTGCGAATGCTGCAAGCGTGTCTGCTTTATCCGTTGCTTCCCATGGGAATTCTTCACGACCAAAGTGGCCGTATGCTGCCGTCTTCTTGTAGATAGGCTGAAGAAGGTTAAGCATTTCTTGTAGACCGTATGGGCGTAGGTCGAAGTGTTGACGAACCGCTTCAATGATGATGTCGTGAGATACTTTTTCAGTACCGAACGTTTCAACCATGATTGATGTTGGATCTGCAACACCGATCGCGTATGAAAGTTGGATTTCACAACGGTCAGCCATGCCTGCTGCTACGATGTTTTTCGCTACGTAACGTGCTGCGTATGCTGCTGAACGGTCAACTTTTGATGGATCTTTGCCAGAGAATGCACCGCCACCGTGACGAGCTGCGCCGCCGTAGGTATCTACGATGATCTTACGACCAGTTAGGCCACAGTCACCCATTGGGCCACCAATTACGAAACGACCTGTTGGGTTAATGAAGAAGTTAGTGTCTTTATTTAACCATTCAGTTGGAAGCACTGGCTTGATGATCTCTTCCATAACGGCTTCACGAAGATCCGCTGTTGTTACTGAATCACAGTGTTGAGTAGAAAGAACGACAGCATCGATACCGACAATCTTACCTTGGTCATACTGGAAGGTTACTTGAGATTTCGCATCTGGGCGAAGGAAGTCCAGTTTGCCGCTCTTACGTACTTCAGCTTGTTTTTGAACAAGTAGGTGAGAGTAAGTAATTGGAGCAGGCATAAGGATTGGTGTTTCGTTTGTTGCGTAACCAAACATGATGCCTTGGTCGCCAGCGCCTTGATCTTTAGGATCCGCTTTATCAACACCTTGGTTGATGTCTGGAGACTGTTTACCAATCGTGTTTAGTACTGCACAAGAGTTAGCATCGAAGCCCATATCTGAATGCACGTAACCAATTTCACGTACTGTTTCACGAGTGATCTCTTCGATATCAACCCACGCTGAAGTGGTTACTTCACCGCCAACCATAACCATGCCAGTTTTAACGTAAGTTTCACAAGCTACGCGCGCTTTTGGGTCTTGCTCTAAAATTGCATCTAGAACCGCATCTGAGATTTGGTCTGCAATTTTATCTGGATGACCTTCTGATACAGATTCAGAGGTGAACAGGTGCTTAGCCATGAGAGCTCCACTTTCAATTAGTTAGGTTGAGAGTATTAACAACTCACAACGAATAAATAGGGTATATTTTGTAGGTGTTTCTACATCTAGACGGCTATTCTAAATTTCATAGCTATAATTACAAGTTATTTCTGCACTATCTTATTACTTCAAATTATGGACGGTAGAAAAAAACATCAAACCAATCGTTTGCTTTTTATAGGCGCTAAATGCCTGTCAATTAGAACAAATGTAAAAAAAGAGTCGAAAAGTGCAATAAAACCATCAGTAAAACGTTTGCAGTAGGGTAGGTGCTTTGAGACAATACGCGCCGCTGGATCCGTGTGATGGTTCAGCCCCCTAATTTATTTTTTACTCGCTTATGTATTCAGGAGCAGACATGCCTTCTCGTAAAGATCTAGCCAATGCAATCCGTGCACTCAGCATGGACGGTGTTCAACAAGCAAATTCAGGCCACCCAGGCGCACCTATGGGTATGGCTGACATCGCTGAAGTTCTTTGGCGTGGTCACTTGAACCACAACCCACAAAACCCTGAGTGGGCAGATCGCGACCGTTTTATTCTTTCGAACGGCCACGGTTCAATGCTTATTTACTCTCTGCTTCACCTTGCAGGTTACGAGTTATCGATTGAAGATCTTAAAAACTTCCGTCAGCTACACTCTAAAACGCCAGGTCATCCAGAGTATGGTTACGCTCCAGGTATCGAAACAACAACGGGTCCTCTAGGTCAAGGCATTACCAATGCGGTTGGCATGGCAATGGCTGAAAAAGCACTGGCTGCACAATTCAACAAAGAAGGCTACGACATCGTTGATCACTTCACTTATGCGTTCATGGGTGATGGTTGTCTGATGGAAGGTATCTCTCACGAAGCATGTTCTTTAGCGGGTACGCTTGGTCTTGGTAAGCTGGTTGCTTTCTGGGATGACAACGGTATCTCTATCGATGGCGAAGTTGAAGGTTGGTTCTCTGACGATACTCCTAAGCGTTTTGAAGCTTACGGCTGGCACGTAATTCCAGCAGTAGATGGTCACGATGCTGACGCAATCAATGCTGCAATTGAAGCGGCTAAAGCGGATCCTCGTCCTACTCTTATTTGTACTAAGACTGTGATCGGTTTTGGTTCTCCAAATAAAGCGGGCACGCACGACTGTCACGGTGCTCCACTAGGTGCTGACGAAATTGCAGCAACTAAGAAAGCTCTTGGTTGGGAACACGGTGCATTTGAAATTCCAGCAGATATTGCAGCGGAATGGAACGCACAAGAAGCAGGCGCAGCAAAAGAAGCGGCTTGGAATGCGAAATTTGACGCTTACGCAGCGGCATACCCTGAACTAGCGGCTGAATTTAAGCGTCGTACTGCTGGTGATTTACCTGCTGAGTGGGAAGAAAAAGCAAATGCAATTATTGCTGACCTTCAAGCTAACCCAGCAAATATCGCTTCACGTAAAGCCTCTCAAAATGCTCTAGAAGCGTTTGGTCAAATGCTTCCAGAATTCATGGGTGGCTCTGCTGACCTTGCGCCTTCTAACCTAACAATGTGGTCTGGTTCTAAGTCTTTAACGGCTGATGATTTTGCTGGTAACTACATTCACTACGGTGTGCGTGAGTTTGGTATGACAGCAATCATGAACGGTATTGCTCTGCACGGTGGTTTCGTACCATACGGCGCAACATTCCTAATGTTCATGGAATACGCACGTAACGCAATGCGTATGGCTGCGCTGATGAAAGTGCAAAATATCCAAGTTTATACCCATGACTCTATCGGTCTTGGCGAAGATGGCCCAACTCACCAACCTGTTGAGCAGATCGCGTCTCTACGTTTAACACCAAACATGAGCACATGGCGTCCATGTGACCAAGTTGAATCAGCGGTTTCTTGGAAGCTAGCAATTGAACGTAAAGATGGCCCTTCAGCGCTTATTTTCTCTCGTCAAAACCTTGCACAACAAGATCGTGACGCAGAGCAACTAGCAAATATTGCTAAGGGTGGTTACATCCTAAAAGATTGCGCTGGTCAACCTGAGCTTATTCTTATCGCTACTGGTTCAGAAGTTGAACTAGCAGTAGAAGCTGCCGCTCAACTGACGGCTGAAGGTAAATCTGTACGTGTTGTTTCAATGCCATCAACAGATACATTTGATAAGCAAGATGCAGCGTACCGTGAAGCAGTTCTACCATCATCGGTAACTAAACGTATTGCAGTTGAAGCTGGTATAGCTGATTTCTGGCACAAATACGTTGGTTTCGGTGGCAAGATCATCGGTATGACAACGTTCGGCGAATCAGCTCCGGCTGGTGAACTGTTCAAAATGTTCGGTTTCACTACTGAAAACGTAGTAAACACAGCAAAAGAACTGCTTGCTTAATTAAGCGGTTTGGTTTGGTGTCATGTATCGAATCAAACAGTGTGGTTTGAGTGATTAGAATCTAAAGCCCTCTCTTTTATTAGAGAGGGCTTTTTTATTGGTTCTTAGTCGAGGTGCTCTATTTTTTAATGGTTCACCATTAGGGTCGTTATGTAAATAAGATGCAGTCAAAGCTTGTCTGCTATAAACTGACGCCTCGGTTATTAAGGATGAGAAAGCAATGATACGAATCGCCATTAATGGATTTGGCCGAATTGGCCGCAATGTGCTTCGCGCGGTTTACGAAAGCGGGAAGAGCCAACAGATTAAAGTGGTTGCGGTGAATGAACTTGCTCAACCGGATGCAATGGCTCACTTGCTTCAATACGATACCAGCCATGGTCGCTTTGGTAAGAAGATCACCCACGATCAAGAACATATTTATGTTCACCATAATAGTGATGAATTTGATTCTATCCGTCTCCTTCACCTATCAGAAATCAATCTGCTTCCTTGGCGAGATTTAGATGTCGATATCGTACTCGATTGTACTGGCGTGTATGGTTCGAAAGCTGATGGTTTAGAACATATTGCCGCGGGGGCTAAAAAAGTCCTATTTTCACACCCAGGTGACAACGATTTAGACAATACTATTATTTATGGTGTGAACCATGACACCCTGAAAGATGAACATCGCGTTGTTTCAAGTGGCTCCTGTACAACAAATTGCATCGTGCCGATCATTAAAGTATTAGATGATGCATTTGGTATTGATTCAGGAACAATTACCACGATTCACTCCTCAATGAATGATCAACAAGTGATTGATGCTTATCATTCTGACTTGCGCCGAACACGTGCGGCTAGCCAATCCATCATTCCTGTTGATACAAAATTGCATTTAGGTATCGAAAGGATTTTTCCGAAATTTTCTAACAAATTCGAAGCTATTTCTGTCAGGGTGCCCACAGTCAACGTTACTGCAATGGATTTAAGTGTCACAATTAATACAAATGTGAAAGTTAATGACGTAAATCAAACCATTGTTAACGCATCTCAGTGTACATTACATGACATTGTTGACTATACTGAAGCACCTCTAGTTTCAATCGACTTTAATCATGATCCTCACAGCGCCATTGTCGATGGTTCACAAACTAGGGTGAGTAACGGGCAGTTAGTTAAAATGCTTGTTTGGTGCGACAACGAGTGGGGCTTTGCTAATCGGATGCTGGATACCGTTTTAGTAATGAAATCACCAAAGCGTTAATTTTTAATAACATTATGGTGATGAGGGGAGAAAATTTATTTCAACACTTGAAATAAATATGAGGTACCCCCATAAAATAACCAGTTTGAAGAATTATTAGGCTTGGCAGGGTTGCCGAGTTTCCAAAAAACTTTATTAATTTAAATTTGAGAGGACAAACAATGTCTGTAATCAAGATGACTGACCTGGAACTTGCAGGTAAACGCATTTTCATCCGTGCTGACCTAAACGTACCAGTAAAAGACGGTAAAGTAACTTCAGATGCACGTATCCTTGCATCACTACCAACTATCAAATTGTGCCTAGAAGCTGGCGCGAAAGTAATGGTTACTTCTCACCTTGGTCGTCCTACTGAAGGCGAATACAACGAAGAGTTCTCTCTAGCTCCTGTTGTAAACTACTTAAACGACGCACTAGATTGTGACGTTAAACTAGCAAAAGACTACCTAGATGGTCTTGAACTAAATGCTGGTGAGTTAGTTGTTCTTGAAAACGTTCGTTTTAACAAAGGCGAAAAGAAGAACGAAGAAGAGCTTTCTAAAAAATACGCTGCACTATGTGACATTTTCGTAATGGACGCATTCGGTACTGCTCACCGTGCACAAGCATCAACTCACGGTGTTGGTACAAACGCTCCTGTAGCATGTGCTGGTCCTCTTCTAGCGGCTGAACTTGAAGCACTAGGTAAAGCTATGGACAACCCAGCTCGTCCACTAGTGGCTATCGTTGGTGGTTCTAAAGTATCGACTAAACTAACGGTTCTAGAGTCTCTATCTAAAATTGCTGACCAACTTGTTGTTGGTGGTGGTATCGCGAACACATTCATCGCTGCTGAAGGCCACAACGTAGGTAAGTCTCTATACGAAGCTGACCTAGTTGACACTGCTAAGAAGCTAATGAAAGAGTGTGCTATCCCAGTAGCGACTGACGTTGCATGTGCGAAAGCATTCGACGAAAACGCTGAAGCTGAAATCAAGCACGTTTCTGAAGTTCAAGACGACGACATGATCTTCGACCTTGGCCCAGATTCAACTGCTGCTCTTGCTGAAATCATCGGCAACGCAAAAACTATCCTTTGGAACGGCCCTGTAGGCGTATTCGAATTCAAAAACTTCGAAGCGGGTACTGCTGGTATCTCTAAAGCAATCGCTGAGTCTGCAGGTTTCTCTGTAGCTGGTGGTGGTGACACGCTAGCGGCTATCGACAAGTTCGGTATCAAAGCTGACGTTTCTTACATCTCTACTGGCGGTGGTGCTTTCCTTGAGTTTGTTGAAGGAAAAGTACTTCCTGCAGTTGCAATGCTTGAAGAGCGTGCAAAAGCATAATTGATTTAGAAAGGCGAGATGAGAATCTCGCCTTTTAACGTTTGCGGCACATCACAGTTTTTTGCTAGAATAGCGAAAGTTGTGAGCAAACGATTGCAAATTTTTAACTTAAGTTTTTTTATCTTAAAACGAATAGAATAATAGGACTATTTCCATGTCTAAGATCTTCGATTTTGTAAAACCTGGTGTTATTTCTGGCGACGACGTACAGAAAGTATTTGAAGCAGCAAAAGCAAACAAATTTGCTCTTCCAGCGGTAAACGTAATTAACACTGATACGATCAATGCTGTTCTTGAAGCTGCTGCTAAAGTTAAAGCACCAGTTGTTGTTCAGTTCTCTAACGGCGGTGCTGGTTTCTTCGCTGGTAAAGGCGTTAAACTTGAAGGTCAAGGTGCACAAATTCTTGGCGCAGTTGCTGGTGCAAAATACGTTCATGCAGTTGCTGAATCTTACGGTGTTCCAGTTATTCTACATACTGACCACGCTGCTAAGAAACTTCTTCCATGGATCGACGGTCTACTAGACGCTGGTGAAGAGTTCTTCGCTCAAACTGGTAAACCACTATTCTCTTCTCACATGCTAGACCTTTCTGAAGAGTCTCTAGAAGAGAACATCGAAACATGTGCTAAGTACCTAGAGCGCATGGCTAAAATGAACATGACAATCGAGATCGAACTTGGTTGTACTGGTGGTGAAGAAGACGGCGTTGATAACTCTGATATGGACGCATCTGAGCTTTACACTTCTCCAGAAGACGTAGCATACGCATACGAGAAACTAATGGCTGTTAGCCCACGTTTCACTATCGCTGCTTCTTTCGGTAACGTACACGGTGTTTACCAAGCAGGTAACGTTGTTCTTACTCCAACTATCCTACGTGATTCTCAAGCATACTGTGCAGAGAAATTTGGTATTGCACCTAATGCTCTTAACTTCGTATTCCACGGTGGTTCTGGT
Source organism: Vibrio sp. 03-59-1 (assembly GCF_013114135.1). Lineage (NCBI taxonomy): Bacteria > Pseudomonadati > Pseudomonadota > Gammaproteobacteria > Vibrionales > Vibrionaceae > Vibrio > Vibrio sp. 03-59-1. Next base: position 52,245 of record NZ_VTYA01000017.1, on the reverse strand, counting down.
TCTTCAGAAGCTGAAATCCAAGAGTCTATTGGCTACGGTGTTATCAAAATGAACATCGATACTGATACTCAGTGGGCATCATGGAACGGTATCCGTACTTACGAAGCTGAAAACCGTGAATTCCTACAAGGTCAAATCGGTAACCCAACTGGCGAAGCTGCGCCAAACAAGAAGTACTACGATCCACGCGTATGGCTACGTGCTGGTCAGTCTTCTATGGTTACTCGTCTAGAGAAAGCATTTGCTGACCTTAACGCTGTAGACGTACTATAATTCATTTGAATTAGTACGCTTCTAAGTTTTAAAAACCCGCTCATAGAGCGGGTTTTTTTATGCCTGCTCATTGGTTTGAATGCTTTTCGTACAACGGTATTTGCTGGAATTCCCAATAGTGAGAAAAGAGGGGGAGTAATTGATATTAAATTACTTTTATTCCCACTGATTATATAAATTGCCAAAGTTGATGTATCATGCGATAACGCTGTTTTATTCAGTTGTATGCACGGAAGCGGCAAGTGAGTCGTTGTAGAGTCATTTTTGTTCAATACTTTAGAGGGTACTATTATGGCGAGTGAGTCATCTATTATCGAAACACCGATTGTTGATACACTTTCTCAAGCAGAGCAGTGGTTATCAAATAACTCAGAGCTATTAATTCAGTATGGTGTGAATATCTTTTCAGCACTAGCGATCCTATTCATTGGTAATATGATTGTGAAAGCTGTTGCTGGAAGCGTGGCAAAAGTTTTACAGAAGAAAAACATGGACAAAGCTGTCGTTGAATTTATTCACGCGTTGGTCCGTTATACGCTATTTGTAATCGTACTGATTGCTGCTCTAGGTCGAATTGGTGTTCAAACGGCTTCTGTAGTTGCGGTGATTGGTGCTGCTGGTTTAGCGATTGGTTTAGCACTACAAGGTTCACTGTCTAACTTTGCGGCAGGCGTACTTATCGTTGCATTCCGTCCGTTTAAATCGGGTGATTATGTTGAAATTGGTGGGGTTGCAGGTGCGGTGGAGTCTATTCAGATTTTCCAAACTATTTTGACAACACCTGATAATAAGATGGTTGTTGTGCCTAACGGAGCGGTGATTGGTAGCCCAATAACCAACTACTCACGTCATGACACTCGTCGTATTGACCATGTGATTGGTGTTTCTTACAGTGCTGATCTGCAAAAAACGAAAGAAGTCATTACCAAGATCCTTGAATCTGATGAGCGAATTCTAAAAGAGCCGGGTATTCAAGTTGGCGTGTTAGCTTTAGCTGACTCTTCAGTAAACTTTGTGGTTCGTCCATGGGTTAAAACGTCTGATTACTGGAATGTGTATTTTGATTCGTTACAAGCCATCAAAGAAGGCTTGGATAAAGAAGGGATTGAGATCCCATTCCCACAAATGGATGTTCATATGAACAAAGTGGATTAATCACCACATTCTCTTTTTAAAAGCGCAATAGAAATATTGCGCTTTTTTATTGCTATCGGCTCATCAAACGGGTGCTTGTTTAAACCTTAATGTTTGTATCCAAAGTACTATATGTGGTGAACTGTATTCTCTATGGCTTGCAAAAGAATCGGTAAATCTTTTCCTGCAAAGCCTAATGTAAGCTCAGGATGCCCTGGGGTATACAAAATTTCATCATGAGTAAATAGAGTCGAGTCCACGAGAACTGGGATGCTCTGTGGTAAAGCAAAGGGGCAAACGGCTCCAGGTACGCAGCCCGTTTGTTCTGTCATTTCAATATCATCACATATCGAGACTCGCTTCCCCAGCACCTTCTTTATTGCTTTACTGTCTAGGCGTTTGTCTTTTTCAGTTAGGTAAAGTGCGAAACCGCCCCCTTTAACCTTTAGAAACAAGCTTTTGCTGTGTGTTCCTGTCCATCCTAATTTTTTTGCAACCATTTCATCAGTCGCAAAATCAAGAATAGGCTCATGCTCCCATTGAGTGTATGTCACCTCAGTTTTGGAAAGTAACTGAATGTTAGTTTGATAAATTTTTTCTAATGTATTCATTACTGATTTGCCTAGATATATTGAGCCCACAGCCCTTTTGCCAATAAAAATGCAATAACAAACATCATGGATGCTACAGCGATATCAATGAATTTCTTAACCTTTGGTTTAGATAGGGTCGGGCCTAATTTAGCGGCTCCAATGGATAATGTATAAAACCAAACAAATGAAGCCATAATAGTACCAATGGCAAATGACACTCTATCACTTCCTTCAAATTGCCCACCAATGGATCCTAAGATAACAACCGTATCTAAATATAGATGTGGGTTTAGTACCGTTACCGCAAGAGCTCCCAGTACCACGGCTCTCTTGCCTCTCTCTAGAGTATTAAGCTTTGAATCGGAGTTTTTAGAAAGTGCAAAGGCGCTTTTTAGTGATAACAAACCATAGAAGATTAAGAACGCAATGCCTCCTAACGTGACTGTTGTGAGAAGTATTTCATTCTGAGACAAAATAGCACCGCCACCAAATATCCCTAATGATATGAACACGACATCTAGTAAACTGCATATCGTGGCAGTCGTGAGATGGTGGTTGCGTTTGATGCCTTGGTTCAATACATAAGCATTTTGAGCCCCGATAGGAATAATCATACTCGCCCCTAACCCAAAACCTTGTAGCAAAATCCAGATATTCACGTGAAACCTCAAAGAAAGTGAAGACAGTTAAATCAAGGGTTAGAGGGTAAATCGAAAATCATCATAAGTATAATTAATGATTTTAATCTATCATAAGTATCTCTAATGATTTGGGTTATGCGAGAAAGGGAAGGTGTGATGAGAGGGTTAGACTATAAGTGGGTAGAAGCGTTAGATGCAGTGGTCGCTCAGCGAAGCTTTGAACGTGCAGCAGAAAGTTTGCATATTTCTCAATCCGCAGTATCCCAAAGAATTAAACAGCTAGAGAAGTGGTTAGCTCAGCCAGTATTAGTGAGAGGGCAACCGCCCAGACCCACGCCAGCAGGAATGAAATTATTAGGTCTATATCGACGAGTATGCTTATTAGAGCAAGATCTGATCCCTAGTATTACGAATGAAGATAGCGGAAAAGCATTGGCGGTCTCATTGGCTACGAATGCCGATACGCTTGCGACTTGGTTATTGCCAAGTTTAATCGATTTGGTGGATCAAAAACGAATCGAGCTTAATCTTATTGTTGATGATGAAGGGCGAACCATAGATAAATTACGCAGCGGTGAAGTTGTTGCTGCAATTAGTTTAGATTCTCAGCCTATAGCAGGGTGTGATGCTGATTACCTTGGGAGGATGGACTATTTATGTGTTGCCAGCCCAAGCTTTCGCGCTCGCTATTTCAACCAAGGTGTCACCCGAGAGTCATTGATTGCAGCTCCTGCTGTTGTATTTGATCAACACGATGAAATGCATGAACGATTTATTTATCAGCACTTTAACTTACCTTATGGCAGTGTGTTGAAGCATACCGTCCGTAGTTCTGAAGCTTTTGTGAAATTGGCGAGCGCAGGTGTTGCCTATTGCTTAATACCTAAAGTTCAAATTCAAGAAGAATTGGATAAAGGAGTACTTGTTGATGTCACTCCTGGCTTCATGTTGTCGCATCAAATGTATTGGCACCATTGGCAGCTAGAAAGTGGGGTGCTTAAAGAGTTATCTGAAGCTGTGATTGCGTATGCTCGGGAGTTTCTTCCGCAGTAATCTTTTTATCATCAATTACTGTGATTAAACGCTATTTCGATGATTTTTAACACAGTCAAAGTTCTGTAAAAACCTTTTGAAAAGATAGGGTGTGCAGTAAATTACGCCTATGATGTAAAAAAGTTTAACCACAAAGGCACATTGAATGAAATTAGTACCAAGTTTAATGATCACACTATCTAGTCTGATTAGCATGAATTCTTTTGCGAATACGCCTGATTTTGCTCATGTCTCAACGACAGGATACGGTGAAGTTGTCGCGACTCCAGATATGGCAACATTTTCTGTCAAGGTTGTCGAGTCAACAATGACAGCGGAACAAGCAAAACAAGCCGTCGATAATGTGGTTGAATCTTTTCTTGCTCGCTTGAAAGAAGCGGGCGTAAAAGCGACGGATATTAATAGCTCTAATTTGTATCTAGCACCACAATACCACTATCCAAAAGAAGGTAAGCCAGAGCTTGTCGGCTATCGAGCGTCTAGAAATGTGACCGTCCAAGTCTCTCAACTTGCTAATTTAAATCAGTATTTGGATATCGCTTTGGGCGAAGGTATCAATCAAGTCGATAACATTAAGTTAAAAGTGAAAGATGAAGCACGCTATAAGGCAGAAGCTCGCTTGGCGGCAATTAATGATGCTTCTGACAAGGCTAAATCTTTAGCTGAAGGGTTTAAGCGTGATTTAGGCTCCGTATGGCAAATTAACTATAATCGCCCGCAATCTCAGCCAATGCTCATGCGCTCAATGGCGGTGGATGGTGGTGCAGAATCAAATAGTTATCAAGATGCAACGCTGATCATTCGTGACAGCGTCGATGTGATATACAAAATTGATTAATACTTTTTTAGGTAATCTACATAGAAGGTCTGAGATCTTGTTACTCTCTGATGAATTAGATCTTGTTTGAGTCGATTAATGAAAAGGCATCTCAGTGAGATGCCTTTTGTTTGGATTCGATTTATGACTTATTTTTCAACGTTTGATCAAGAGTATTTGTCGATCAAACGATGCGATCATTAGTGCAATAAACGAGCTCGAATTGTCCCTTCGATCTCTTTCAGTTTCAGTAATGCTTCTTCTGAACGATCAGCTTCAACATCGATCACAACGTAGCCCATATCTGCCGTAGTCTGTAGATATTGACCCGCGATGTTGATCCCTTCTTCTGCAAAAATTGTATTGATCTGAGTTAGCACTCCTGGACGGTTCTCATGGATATGTAATAGACGAGATGCGCCAGTATGCAACGGGAGAGATACTTCTGGGAAGTTTACGCTAGATAGCGTTGAGCCATTATCTGAGTACTTAGCAAGCTTGCCTGCGACTTCTACACCAATATTCTCTTGAGCTTCCTGAGTTGAACCACCCACGTGAGGCGTTAAGATCACATTGTCGAATTTCATCAATGGAGATTCAAATGGGTCGTTGTTGGTTTTAGGCTCTGTTGGAAAAACATCAATAGCGGCACCAGCAAGATGGCCAGACTCTAGTGCATGGCATAAAGCTGGAATTTCAACGACAGTTCCGCGTGCCGCATTAATAAAGATAGAGCCAGGTTTCATTCGAGCAAACTCATCTGGTCCCATCATATCTTTTGTTTCAGCGGTTTCTGGAACGTGCAGAGAGATGACATCACACTTATTAAGCAAGTCGCTCATGGTGTGCACTTGAGTCGCATTTCCTAGCGATAGTTTGTTTTCGATATCATAGAAATAGACACGCATACCGAGGTTTTCAGCAATAATGCCCAGCTGAGTACCAATATGGCCATAACCGATGATCCCTAAACGCTTACCACGAGCTTCATTTGAGTTCTCAGCACTTTTTTTCCAAATGCCACGGTGAGCAAGTGCATTCTTTTCAGGAATGCCACGTAGTAATAGTAGGATTTGGCCAAGAACAAGTTCTGCAACACTTCGAGTATTGGAGAATGGAGCATTGAATACCGGAACGCCACGTTTAGCGGCAGCTTTAAGATCTACTTGGTTAGTACCAATACAGAAGCAACCGATAGCAACGAGCTTTTCTGCCGCATCAATGACTTCTTGGCTTATGTTTGTGCGGGAGCGAAGGCCGATGAAGTGTGCATCTTTTACTGCTTCAAGTAATTGGTCATCAGAAAGTGAGCCTTTGTGGTACTCAATGTTGGTGTAGCCTGCGGCTTGAAGTACTTCAACTGAAGAAGGATGGAGGCCTTCAAGCAGTAAAATTTTAATCTTATCTTTTTCCAGTGATACTTTGGCCATTATTCTCGTCCTTTAAAATGGAAAGGTGGGCAAATACGGCGCACGTGCTACAAAAAGGTTGAAAGGGGAAAAAATCAACAGTTTTATATAGAGACAAACATCTTCCCTGTGCGTCTTCTGTCCAATAAAGTAGCAAAAAAAAATTGTTTTGGGTAAGAAAATTACGGAATAAGGCATAATTTTATATATATAGGAAATAAAAAAGCAGCACCGAATGGCGCTGCTTGTAATCAAATAACGAAAATTCGATTATTCTTCTATTTTGGCACCTTCAGGAGTACCTGTGATAACAACGTCTGCACCACGATGAGCAAATAGGCCATTAGTTACAACGCCAGCGATGCCATTGATTGTCTCTTCAAGCTTCTTCGCATCTGTAATTTTTAGTCCGTGAACATCTAAAATTACATTACCATTGTCAGTAATTACGCCTTCTCGGTAAGCGGGATCGCCACCAAGTTTTACTAGCTCACGACCCACGTAAGAGCGAGCCATCGGAATAACTTCAACTGGTAGTGGAAAGTTTCCTAGAACATCAACCGCTTTTGTTCCGTCAACAATGCAGATGAACTTGTCAGAGATTGCCGCAACAATTTTCTCACGAGTTAGAGCAGCACCACCACCTTTGATCATGTCACGGGTAGGGTTGATTTCATCAGCGCCATCAACATAAACATCAAGTTTTGCTACGTCATTACACTCAAATACTTCAATGCCTAGTTTTTGTAATTTTTCGGTAGAAGCAATAGAGCTTGAAACGGCACCTTTAATGTCATCTTTCATTGTGCCTAAAGCATCGATGAAGTGATCCACGGTAGAACCTGTACCTACGCCTACAATACTTCCTGATTCAACGTACTTAAGTGCTGCCCAACCTGCCGCTTTTTTCATTTCATCTTGAGTCATGCCTATCTCCTGAATTGATAACCTATTAATCTAAATAGAAGTTGTTAACTTTGCGGCGCGATTATAGCGAGTTATGTTTACTTTTCCCATTGCCAAGTTTTCGTTGGAGTCACGATCTTAGGCAAAGGTATATCCCAAATCTCTGTTGGAAGGCGATCGACGTGTTGGCAATCATGCGCGATTCCAATAGGCCGAGCACCGATCCCAGTGTTAAACCATTTCGATAATGTTCGGTCATAATAGCCCCCACCCATACCTAATCGGTGTCCTGTGGTATCAAAACCGACTAAAGGGGTACAGACAAGATCAAGTTCAGATACCGGCTTTATCAGTATTTGATTGAGTTTTGGCTCGACGATGCCGTACTTGTTATAAGTCATTGGTGTGTCGTTGGTGTAATGAAGAAACAGTAGGTGCCCAGGAGAAAAAGGGTGTAACACGGGCAAATAAACGTGCTTACCTAAATCCCAGAGAGATTGAATGAGTGGTTTGGTATCTATCTCGCCATCAGCAGAAATATACAACGCAATATGTTGAGCGGTCTGAAAATCAGGAAGAGATAAGCATTGATTAGTAATATCTAAACTTGCTTCATACTGTTGTTCACTGGAAAGTGCATTGCGTTTTTGGCGGATTAACTGACGAAATTCATTTCGAGTTAGTATTTTCATGAAGAGATTACCCCAAAGTGCCGTTGAGAATTGTGGCCCTTGAACCAGCGAGTTCAAGGCGGATCAGCAATGATTACCGTAGGCTTCTCGGTACAAGCCGAGCATGCTCAATAGCACTCAAGTACTAACCCTTAGGGATTGCTTATCGGCTCGGGGACTTAAATCCTCTGACAAACACTCCAGGGTAAATTTGGGCTTATAAAAAGCTATTGCGGTCCATGCTTAACATTACGTAATACACCTTCAAGCGATGTAGTGAGCTTTTCCATGCGCTCTGTTATTGCATTTTTTTCATCGTTGGCTTCAAATTGCTTAGTTTGTAATTCATAACAAACATTCAATGCTGCAATTGTGAGAAGTTGAACCTCATTGGTAACTTTAGTTCGCTCTGCCATCTCTTTCAATCGATTATCAAGATCGTTAGCTGCTTGGGTCAATGCCTCTTCTTGTCCTGGTGGACAATTAACTCGAGTCAGTTTTCCTAAAATTTCAACTTCTACCGCTTGACTACTCATGATGGATGAACTCTTTGCGCTATCTTAAATGGGCTTCTCAGCAACCACCGAGGATGAAACTATAGGTAAAGCGCAATTAAGATTCAAGCTTTTCAGAAAGTCTATGTCGAAATGAGAGCTCGACGACACAGTAAATCGGCAGATTGAGCAAATGCTGTTCATATTTCCGGATATCATCATTTCGAGATGTGGGGTGAAATGGTAGGATTAAACAAACTTTAAGACTTAGTAGATATTGAAATGAGCAAAATAACACTTCCAGATTACTTAAAAGCGGCCACTGAGCTTCAAGGCGCAAGTTTAGCCGTTAACCCAGCAGAGATGCATGGCCTGCTAACCGGAATGTTAAGCGGTGGGTTGAATTTATCCGATAAAAGTTGGCAACCACTGATTTTTGATTATACCAATGATGGTATGGGTTGGCCGGATCGCGCTCTTGTTATTGCTGAGTCAACATTGAAAGCAACAATTGATGAGATCACCGGAACGGATTTAGACCTGACTCTACTGCTGCCTGATGACGGTGCCGATGCGAGCCTGTTTGATCTTGCTGATGGCGTTTCGGATTGGATCAATCACTTTATTTCGGGTCTTGGTTTAGCGGGAGCCCCATTAAATAAAGCCTCGGTTCATGCGAAAGAGGCCCTTTCTGATCTTGAAGAGATGGCAAAACTGGGTATTGATGAAGATGATGATCTTGAAGAGCAGGCTCAACTTCTCGAACAGGTGATTGAGCATGTGAAGGCATGTGTTCTAACTATCCATGCTGAGTTTGGTGTGAAACCAACACAAGAGTCAGCCCCAACGATCCATTAATTGGAATGTTACGATGAAGCAATTTGATGTAGTTATTGCTGGTGGTGCAATGGCGGGCGCAACATTGGCGCTTGCATTAAATAAATTAAGCGATGAAAAGCTATCTATTGCCGTTGTCGAACCTTTTGTTGTCGATCACCAAGCGCATCCAGGTTTTGATTCGCGTTCGATTGCTTTGTCTTATGGCACGGTAAAAATATTAGAAAAGCTAGGGTTGTGGGCGTCAGTCTCAAGTGTTGCCACTGCGATTCAACATATTCATGTCTCTGATCGCTCTCATGCAGGCATGACGAATATTACCAGTGAAGAGTTACAGGTTGATGCTTTAGGCTATGTGGTTGAATTAGCTCATGTCGGGCAGATATATCAACAAAAAATGCAGCAAGCCGATAATATTACCTTACTCTGCCCGAACTCGGTGAAACGGGTCGAGCGCGATCAAGATAATGTGACGATCCAATTAGATGATGACTCATTGATTCAAGCGAAATTGTTGGTTGCGGCTGATGGCGCTATTTCGACATGTTGTGAGCAGATCGGCTTAGCGTTAACCGAGCATGACTTCGAGCAAGTCGCGGTTATCGCCAATATTTCGGTTAGTGATCGTCATCAAGGCCGTGCGTTTGAGCGTTTTACCGCTAATGGGCCGGTGGCACTGTTACCGATGAGTGATAACCGAATGTCATTAGTTTGGTGCTTGCCTCCTGAAGACGCTCAACACATATTGAATTTAGACGATGAGCACTTTCTTGAGTCGCTTCAACAAGCATTTGGTTGGCGTTTAGGCAAGCTAACGAAGGTGGGACAACGAGCAAGTTACCCACTATTGCTGCGTTATCGAGAGCAAAATACGTCACACCGTTTTGCTATTGTAGGTAATGCCGCTCAAACTTTACATCCTATTGCTGGGCAGGGGTTCAATCTTGGCATCCGAGATGTCGCTAGCCTAGCAGAAGAGGTGGTGACTCATATCGACGATCCTGGTCAATTTAAAGGATTGATGCAATTTAGCCAGCGACGAGAGAGTGATCGAAAGATAACGGTGGCACTGACATCGTCACTTGTTCATCTGTTTTCTAATGATGCATTAACACTTCGAATTGGACGTAATTTAGGGTTGATGGCAATGGAGAACTGCTCTCCACTGAAAGCGCCATTACTGCGTCGTACACTGGGTCTAGTAGAAAGATAATAGGGTAAGTAGAAACAATGATGCAAAGTGTCGATATCGCCATTGTAGGCGGTGGAATGGTAGGACTGGCTCTTGCCGCAGCGTTAAAAGATAGTGAATTGCGAATAGCCGTAATAGAAGGTAAAGCGCCAAATTCAGAGTTGGCAGACTTACCCGATGTTCGTGTTTCTGCTCTTAGTCGCTCTAGTGAAACGATTTTACGTAACTTGGGTGCTTGGCAAGGCATTATACAGCGTCGCTCTTCTCCTTATCAGGCGATGGAAGTGTGGGAGCAGGATAGCTTTGCGCGCATCGAGTTCAGTGCAAATCAGTTATCTCAACCGAATCTAGGCCACATTGTAGAAAACCGAGTGATTCAACTGGCACTGTTAGAACAAGTCCAGCAGCAGAGTAACGTTTCACTGTTTATGCCTGCGACGTGTCAATCTATGGCGATAGGTGAAAGTGAAGCTTGGTTAACATTAGATAATGGCCAAGCATTGACGGCGAAATTAGTCGTTGGTGCCGATGGTGCAAATTCTTGGGTTCGTCAGCAGCAAGATATTCCCTTAACGCATTGGGATTATGGACATAGCGCTGTCGTCGCCAATATTAAGACAAAAGATGCCCATGACACGGTAGCAAGACAGATATTTACTCCCCAAGGCCCACTGGCATTTCTGCCACTTGAGTCTAGTCATATGAGTTCTATTGTGTGGTCTACCGACCCTAGCCGTGCTGAGCGATTAATTGCAATGTCTGAACACGAGTTCAATAAGGCATTAACCGCAGAATTTGATGCAAAGCTTGGGTTGTGTGAAGTGGTAGGTATTCGTGCTGCTTTTCCTCTTAAGATGCGCTATGCGCGTGATTTTGTGGTTGAGCGTGTCGCCCTTGTCGGAGATGCCGCTCACACCATTCATCCACTTGCAGGACAAGGTGTTAACTTAGGTCTGCTCGATGCGGCAAGTTTGGCTCAAGAGATCAAGCATTTATGGGCGTTAGGTGAGGATGTTGGCACTAAACGCAACTTGCGAGGCTACGAGCGTTGGCGTAAAGCAGAAGCGGCAAAAATGATCGCTTCTATGCAAGGGTTTAAAGATCTGTTTGAAGGAAGTAACCCAGCCAAGAAATTGTTCCGAGGTATTGGAATGAAGTTGGTGGGGCAATTGCCAGGCGCAAAAGATGAAATAATGAAACGAGCGCTAGGGTTGAAAGGGAATTTACCAGAGTTGGCAAAGCACCCTAAGCTAGTGGTACCTAAGCACTAATCACGAACAGGATTCTCGTGGGCTTATGAATGACAAAGGGTTGATACATCTGTATCAACCCTTTTAAATATTTATTCGAGAAAAGAGCGTTAAGCGTAGGCGCAGCGTAGCTTCATTATCTCTTGATTGATTTCATTAACCGTTTTGAAATGACGTTGTTCTGCTTGTTCAGGCAAGATAAGCTTTCCGTTGTTAAACTCAAATTTACCTACTCCATATATATAGATCCTTCCTTTAAATAGTCGACTAACATGTTTAGCAATCATCCCTGGAGTATAGCGCTTAAACAGTCTCATATTTTATTCCTTTTTATTTTCCTAGCCCTGCGAATTATAGATAGTCTTCGGATATTTATTGTGACAAGACCGAAGATAAGTGCAGTGTTATGTTCTTATATTGGATATTTGTGCTGCTGTAGGCAGTTTTTTGGATTTATATCTAATTCAGTGTGATGTTACCCTAAAATAATATTAACCAAATGAACTGCCTCTCTCTTTTTAGGTAGGAGTATTAAGCCGCACTATTATGACGTTTTAAAGAATAGCGTGAATTTTACTGAAAGTGTTAATTTTATGTTAATTCAAGCAAAAAAAAGCCCGCATTGAGCGCGGGCGAATAGTCACAGATGCATTACACAAAAGTGGATGTACTGATTGACTCAGTGGATTCACTTTGATGGCTAAACTCTTGGCTATGTCCAACCAGATTTAGTCAACACAAGGAGGTTACAATAAAATTCACAATGTGACTATTTATGTTAATTAATTGACTTAAAATTCATCGTTAATATGTGTTACTTATGATCTAAACCAAAGCAAGCAATGTGATAAGTTGTTTATTACATATTTTTTATAGCCAGCGTCACATTAAGATTCTTTGCAAATATCAGCAAAAATAGGCTGACAGAGATCAACGAGCGTTTGTCTGTCGAGTGCAATCCCTGCCATCGTGCTACCACTGCTGATGGTCACTTCTGAATGCTGAAGAATTTTATGATCAAATATAATAGGCATTGATCGTTTCAGTAATAGCGGGGTAACGGTGCCAATTTGATAGCCAGTGATCTTCTCTACATCCGCTAGACTCACGCAAGTCATACGCTTGCATTGCAATATTGCTCGAACTTTCTTGGGATCAATGGCTTGATCTCCTGGTGCACATGCTAAAGCAAGCTGATGATTCATATCTCGCAGTAGAATAGACTTCACCATTTGTTCGGGTTGAATACCGCGTTGTTGTGCGGCATCTTCGATATTGATGGCTGGTGTTTGGTGAGGCAACAAACGAAACGGTATCTGTTGCATCTCCAAGAATTGCATTAAGTTAGTTGAGATCATGATAATTCGCAGGCCTTATTCATCATCTAAAGAGTAGGGTAGTGCTTCAATTGCCCACTGACTTGTTGGCTGATCTTTAAGGCGTAGCTGTACGTCATCATCTAAATTATTTGGCAATACGATAAGACCAATAGCGACACCATTATCGAATTGATAGTGCTTCATTAGCGTCCCCGCGCTTCGCCAGTTATCGCCCACCGCGCGTTCTAGCTCAATAGGTGTATCAACGGGAAGTGGGTGGCTTGTCGTGCCGCTGACAATAAACATCGCACGCTTATTGATGCCACGGTATTTGGCTCTAGCGACTGTCTCTTGTCCTGTGTAGCACCCCTTTGAAAAGCTAATACCATTCAGGGCTTGTAAGTTTAAAGCTTGTGGAATGTGTTCATTCTGGTTGGTTTGAGTGATTTGAGGTTGTGCGTGCTCAATATCAAAACGCGTCCATACTGATTCGTCAACATTCACCGCTTCAATGGTGTCGATGATCTGTTTTGCGCGCTCTTGGTTCACTAACAGAACCCAGCGGTTCTTATCAATTTTGACTGCGCTACCGCCATCAATGTCACGAACATCATCTTGGGTTGCATTTAGGCTTTTCATATATTGTTCAGCGTTTTCACCAATGAGACCGAGAACTACATCTTCGCCCTGTTCGATATCGACCTTAGAGAAAATGGCGTATTTTTTAATTTCAGTCAGCTCGATATCAATCGCAGATTTTTGTTGCAGTAGCGCATAGCCGCCGTTGTGATGAAATAGGCGAAAGATGCTCCACACTTTTCCTTTTGCGTCGCAATGTGCGCCGAGAGTTGATTGTGTCGCAGTTAAAGAAACAACATCACAGGTCACTTGCCCTTGAAGGTAGGATTTTTTATCGTCACCAATCATGGTGATAGTACCAAGTTGATCTAAGACTGAAATCATTAAGCTTGGCAGTGCTGCATCTCTATTTTGAGATATAGGTGCGAAATCGTTGAGCGAGTTCATATGATCATTACCTAAATATGGTTGAATTCCCTTTATGTTAATCTTGTTAGGATTTTTTGTCAGCATTGATAGGGACTGTGACTCACTTAGTGGTTGAATTTATGTGGGCTTGGTACACTTCGAGTAAATAACCATAAGGTGAGGATAAGCAATGTACACCGCAGAACAAAAAGCACGCATCAAATGGGGCTGCCGTCGAGGAATGCTTGAATTAGACGTCGTAATCATGCCTTTTTTTGAAGAATGTTTTGATACTCTTCAAGAACAAGAACAGCGTGATTTTGTTTCATTATTGGAGTGCGATGATCCTGATTTATTTACTTGGATCATGGGTCACTCTCGTAGCGAAAACCTAGGTCATGCTTGTATGGTTGATAAAATTGTCGCGCATAACCTCAGTAAAGTGCGCTAAGCTCCAAATTTTCCGCTCTAAAATTGCTCATGTATTGACGATTGCGATCGTGCTTTCTATTACATGGGCAATCATTTTTTCTCCCATACCTTTAGTCGTGAGTGTTTTCATCGGCTCTAAGTTATTTATCTACTGGTTTCATCAGCAAATTCTTCCTACCGCTATTTTGGGATCCGTGACGATTCACGGTCGCACTTCTTTTGATTGGCAGGAGGAAAACTATTCGATCAGAGGTGTTAACCTTCTGTTCGCTTGGTGGTTTATTGCTTTAAAAGATAATCGAGGGTCTGGGTATTTAATTTGGCGAGATGGTTGCAGTAACATAGATTATCGACATTTACTGGTAGTGCTTAAAAACGCGCACAGAAGCCGTTAAATCGATCGTAACGAGATGTACAAAGAGAGACGTTACGGAATAGATAAATGAAAGGGAGCATGCATGCTCCCTTAAATTATGGATAATTAACGTTTTGGAACAAGGATTGTTGGGCCACTATCTTCAGCTAATTCTGGGTAATCCAGAGTATAGTGAAGACCACGGCTCTCCTTACGTTGCATTGCGCATTTTACCATCAGTTCAGCGACTTGCAGTAGGTTACGTAATTCCAGTAAGTTGTTTGATACACGGAAGTTACTGTAATACTCATGAGTCTCTTGTTGTAGCAACTGAATACGACGAAGTGCACGTTCAAGACGTTTGTCAGTCCGTACAATGCCCATGTAATCCCACATAAATAGGCGTAGCTCATGCCAGTTATGTTGAATGATTACCTCTTCATCTGAATCTCCGACTTTGCTTTCATCCCATGGTGGCAATGATGGAGGAAGTTCAGCTTGTTGGATATTTTCAATGATATCTTTCGCCGCTGCCCAGGCGTATACCACACATTCAAGCAGAGAGTTCGATGCCATGCGATTTGCACCGTGAAGACCTGTGTAACTGACTTCACCAATGGCATAAAGCTGACTAATATCCGTTTGCCCTTGTTTACCTACCATGACGCCACCACAGGTATAATGAGCGGCAGGAACGATTGGGATGGGCTCTTTGGTCATATCAATACCCAAGTCCATCAAGCGAGTATGGATCATTGGGAAGTGCGCCGTAATGAACTCTTCAGGCTTATGACTGATGTCGACGTACATGCAATCTGCACCTAAACGCTTCATCTCAAAGTCTATCGCTCTTGCCACTACATCACGTGGAGCAAGTTCGCCACGCTCATCAAAATCAGGCATGAAACGAGTGCCATCTGGGCGTTTCAGGTATGCGCCTTCGCCTCGTAAAGCTTCTGTTAGCAAGAAATTACGAGCTTCTGGGTGGAATAAACAAGTTGGGTGGAATTGGTTGAATTCAAGGTTTGCAACACGACAACCCGCACGCCAAGCCATGGCAATCCCATCGCCAGAGGAAACGTCAGGGTTTGAGGTATATTGGTATACTTTTGATGCACCGCCAGTCGCGAGAACGACAAATTTAGCTCGAACCGTTTCAACATGCTCTTGATTTCGGTTCCATATATAAGCACCTACTATTTTGTCTTTATCACCACCGATTTTATCTTCAGTGATAAGATCCAACGCGTTATGGCGCTCTAAAACAGTAATGTTGGGGTGGTTATGAACATTGTCCTGAAGAGAGGTTTGCATCGCCATGCCTGTCGCATCAGCAGCATGAAGAATACGACGGTGGCTATGCCCACCTTCTCTTGTGAGGTGGTAGCGAGGAGCTTCATCGGTATCATTTTCAACTCGATCAAATGGCACACCGCCATCAATCAACCATTGCACACATTCCTTTGCATTTTCAGCGATAAATTTAACGGTATCTTCTTCGCATAATCCAGCGCCTGCAATTTGCGTATCTTGTACGTGAGACTCAATACTGTCTGATTCATCAAATACAGCGGCAATACCACCTTGAGCGTAGTAAGTTGCGCCTTCACTACGAGGGCCTTTACTTAATACGATTACTTTTCCATATTCAGCGACACGTAACGCTAACGACAAACCTGCCGCGCCACTTCCTACCACTAATACATCACATTGATGTTCACGGTTTACGTTCATAAAACTATTAAAATCCCGATCTATAGTAGAGTTTCCTACTCTTATCCAACTGCATTGGTAACGTATTTTAGCTCAGAATCTGTCGCTATCAATGCAATACTTTGTAAATGCCATTGCTTTTCGCTAATGTGGCCCTCAAATTCCTTGAGAATTATTATTTTTAGATTACATCACATAACGAAGTATTAATGACAAATATTTTAGAATCATTTGAACTTTCTAAAATAACTTTAGTCACAATAGTGCTCGTGTAAGCGGTGGAGTCAATACTACATTCTGCATAATTAGAGCCCATATCTGAGAAGGTATAGGGCAGAACAATAGGAGTACACGCTCGAATGAACGAGCAGCTGACCGACCAGGTATTGATAGAGCGAGTTCAGAGCGGAGATAAGCAAGCCTTTAATCTTTTGGTGATTAAGTACCAAAATAAAGTGTGCAATCTTATTTCTCGGTATGTGAATAATTCTGGTGATGTACCAGATGTCGCACAAGAAGCATTCATTAAGGCTTATCGTGCAATTCCAAACTTCCGAGGAGAAAGTGCGTTCTACACTTGGTTATATCGTATTGCTGTGAATACCGCTAAAAATCACATTGTTGCCCAAAGTCGTAGACCGCCGGCGAGTGATGTTGATGCTGAAGACGCTGAATACTACGAAACGGGTAATGCATTAAAAGAAATTTCGAACCCTGAGAACTTAACGCTGTCCAAAGAATTGAAGCAGGTAGTTTTCAGTGCAATCGAAGCGTTACCTGAAGATTTAAAGACTGCAATGACGTTACGAGAGCTAGAAGGCTTGAGTTACGAAGAAATTGCAGAAGTGATGGATTGTCCCGTAGGAACAGTACGTTCGCGTATTTTCCGTGCTCGTGAAGCGGTGGAAAAGAAAATTAACCCTCTTTTACAGCGCTAATAGTAGTAATTAATATGGTGAAAATAATGGCTGACAAAGAAAAGCTTTCGGCACTCATGGATGGAGAATCAATCGATACTGCTCTAATTGCAGAGACTGAGATTGATCAAGAAAGCCAGCAAACTTGGCAGAACTATCACTTAATCGGTGATGTGATGCGTGGTGATACCCCCAATAATTTGGAGTGGAACATAGCAGACGGCGTGATGGCTGCTTTGGATAATGAGCCAGCGCATACTAAACTAGATAATGTAACGGATTTGCATACAGCCAAAATTGAATCACAACCAACACCTGTGCAGGCGAAAAGACAATTGCCAGCGTGGTTGGCTCAATTTGGTCAGGTCGCAATGGCGGCATGTGTATCCATGGTCGTGATTTTAGGCGTCCAGCAATATAGTGGTAGTGAATCAAACCAAGCTAACGTTGCTCAGATCCCAGTGCTACAAACGGTTCCTTTTTCAGGAAGTGTTGAACCTGTGAGTCTGACTCGTGAGTCTGTACATAAAGGCCCAAGCGAAGCGAATGTACAAGAACAACGTCGTCGCATTAACGCTTTGTTGCAAGATTATGAGTTACAATTGAGATTAAACAGTGATACATCCGTCGTTGATGAACACCAAGAATCGGTAATTGAATGAAAAAAATTCTAATCAGTGCATTGACGCTGGCTAGTTTGATGATCCCTCAAGCCTTTGCAGAAGAGAAACCTGCGGAGGCTTTATTACATCA
The DNA here is from genome assembly GCF_013114135.1 of Vibrio sp. 03-59-1. NCBI lineage: Bacteria > Pseudomonadati > Pseudomonadota > Gammaproteobacteria > Vibrionales > Vibrionaceae > Vibrio > Vibrio sp. 03-59-1. Next base: position 34,499 of record NZ_VTYA01000017.1, on the reverse strand, counting down.
GATGAGCGAAGCGAGTTTGCATCTTAATTATGAGCTTTCTTATATCTTAATTAAGAAAAATAGCATTGAGCCGTTGCTCTATCGTCATGCGAACAGTGACCAGCAATTGGCGCACTTAGTTTATTTAAGTGGTCCCGTTCGAGAAGTGATTCGCCGTGGCAATGAAGTGAGTTATGTCGAGCCAGGCATTGACCCTTTTACCATTGAATCTGGGAAAATGGTCGCGCCAGTTATGCCGATGTTAATGAGCAATATTGATGAGCTAAATCAGTATTACGACTACGTAAAAGTGGGACGAGCACGTGAGGCTGGTGCTGCGGCTCAAGTGCTACGAATTGTTCCAAAAGATGGCTTGAGATACTCCTACGTGTTATGGGTTGATGAAAAAAGCAAGCTACCATTACGTGCAGATCTGATTGATCGTGATGGCGAGGTGTTGGAACAATACCGAACGATTTCGTATGCAGTGAACAGTAAAATAGCCGATGTCATGAGCGGCTTGCAGCAAGCGCAATTACCAGAAGTGCTTTCTCTTCCTAAAGGGAATGTAAAGCAGAGTGATTGGAAAGTAAGTTGGGTGCCTGATGGCTTTCAGGCTAAAGATATGAATCGCTATCGAATGGCAACAACGGGTCGTATGGTTGAGAGCCAAATGTACAGCGATGGTCTATTTAATTTTTCAATCTATGTCGCAGACAAAGATGATAACTCGCTAAAAGGCCAGTTAGTTCGCCAAGGTCGTCGGACATTACATAGCTTCCTCAACGGTTCTCACGAAATTACCGTGGTTGGTGATATTCCGCCTGCAACGGCAAAGCGGATCGCTGAGTCAGTGACACTCCCGGCAATGACAAGCATTGCATCAGAGAAAAAAAGCCAATGATGACAGCATTAGCAACGATAACGGATGTTCACTCTACACCTAATGGTTATCAGGTGGCGTTAAGTTGTGAGCAAACGACAAGTTGCAGCAGTTGCTCATCTCAAAAAAGTTGTGGCACGGGCATTGTGTCAAAGGCGGTGGGTAATAAAGCATTAAGTTGGGAATTGACCACCAAGAACCTAGTGCATGAAGGGCAAGTGGTTGAAATTGGCTTTCCGGAAAAAAGTTTACTCCAATCTGCTGCTATCGTGTATCTAGTTCCACTATTCATGTTGATGGTTGGGGCTGCTGTAGGCCAGTTGCTTATCGCACCCACATTGCAACTTGGAGAAGGGGGGGTGATCCTGACTTCAGCGCTTTTTGCATACGCTGGTTTGTGGTTATCTAAACGTCTCTCAAAACCGATAGCCGAGCAATCTCAACAAGAAGTGATTCTTATCCGAGTGCTTGGCGAGCCAATTACCTAATATATGGTGCGTAGTGTGCCGAAATTGGGTAGAATCTGCCAACTTGATTGAAATGCCGTCAGCGTACGGCTTTCTTATTCTTCCATTTATAAAGAGCTAAGTCACACCAAGCCTATGAAGCACATTCGTAATTTTTCCATTATTGCCCATATCGACCACGGTAAATCGACCCTTTCTGACCGCTTAATCCAAGTTTGTGGCGGATTAAGTGAACGCGAAATGGACGCGCAAGTTCTCGATTCAATGGATCTAGAACGTGAACGTGGTATCACAATTAAAGCGCAAAGTGTGACGCTGGACTATAAAGCTCAAGATGGTGAAACTTACCAGCTTAACTTTATCGATACTCCAGGACACGTCGACTTTTCGTATGAAGTTTCTCGTTCATTAGCGGCCTGTGAAGGTGCACTATTGGTTGTGGACGCAGGCCAAGGGGTTGAAGCTCAAACTCTTGCAAACTGTTATACCGCAATTGAAATGGATCTAGAAGTTGTGCCAATCCTTAATAAGATTGATTTACCAGCCGCAGATCCTGAACGTGTAGCGGAAGAGATTGAAGAAATTGTTGGTATCGACGCGATGGAAGCAACGCGTTGTTCTGCAAAGACAGGTCTAGGTGTTGACGAGGTTCTTGAAACCATCGTAAAACAAATTCCTGCGCCAGAAGGCGACCCAGATGGTGCGACTCAAGCGCTGATCATTGACTCATGGTTTGATAATTACTTAGGTGTTGTCTCTTTGGTTCGAATCAAAAATGGTTCACTGAAGAAAAATGACAAAATCAAAGTAATGAGTACAGGCCAAGTTTGGGGTGTTGACCGTATCGGTATCTTCACACCAAAACAGATCGATACTGAAGTATTGAATACTGGTGAAGTAGGTTGGGTAGTTTGTGGTATTAAAGACATTCTTGGCGCACCTGTAGGTGATACGCTAACGCACGCTAAAGGCGGGAGTGAAGAACGTCTACCAGGCTTCCAAAAAGTAAAACCACAAGTATATGCGGGCCTATTCCCTGTCTCTTCTGATGACTACGAAAACTTCCGCGATGCTCTAGGCAAATTAAGCCTGAACGATGCATCACTGTTCTATGAACCAGAAAGTTCAGCAGCACTTGGTTTCGGTTTCCGTTGTGGCTTCTTAGGAATGCTGCACATGGAAATCATTCAAGAGCGTTTAGAACGTGAGTATGACTTAGACCTGATCACAACGGCTCCAACTGTAGTGTACGAAGTCGTGCTAAATAACGGTGATCTACTGTATGTAGATAGTCCGTCAAAACTTCCGGCGACCAATGATCTTGAAGAGATCCGTGAACCTATTGCACGCTGTAATATCTTAGTGCCGTCTGACTACCTAGGAAACGTAATCAGCCTATGTGTTGAGAAGCGTGGCGTACAGGTTGATATGGTTTACCACGGTAACCAAGTCGCACTTACGTACGATATTCCAATGTCTGAAGTTGTTTTAGATTTCTTTGACCGTTTGAAGTCGACCTCTCGAGGTTACGCATCACTAGATTATAACTTCCAACGTTATGAAGTTTCTAACATGGTTCGTGTTGATGTACTGATTAACGGTGATCGAGTTGATGCGCTTGCGATCATTACTCACCACGACAATGCGCAGAGTCGCGGTCGTCTATTGGTTGAGAAGATGAAAGAATTCATCCCTCGCCAAATGTTCGATATTGCGATTCAAGCTGCCATTGGTGCACATATCATCGCTCGTTCAACCGTGAAGCAGTTACGTAAAAACGTAATCGCGAAATGTTACGGTGGCGATATCAGCCGTAAGAAAAAACTGTTGAAGAAACAGAAAGAAGGTAAGAAGCGTATGAAGCAGATCGGCAACGTCGAACTGCCTCAAGAAGCATTCCTTGCGATTCTTCACGTTGGTAAAGACTAATTATTAGCGCTTTAGTCACTTGTTATGCAAGTTAAGCTGTAGTGCAATTTAAGTGAAAGAGTTTCGGCTCTTTCACTTTTGTATTTTTTAGATAAGGGAAGTCAATGGCTAATACATTTTCACTGATTCTTGTAATAGTAACGCTTGTTACTGGTCTTGTTTGGACGCTAGAGAAATTAGTATGGGGCAAGAAACGTCAGCAAAAAGTGGCTGATGTTGAGGCTCAAACTAATGGTATTGATGAAGCTGTAGCCGCGAAAGTCGCTCAACAACCGTGGTGGATTGAAAATAGTGTTTCTATCTTCCCGGTGATCGCTTTCGTATTAGTATTGCGCTCTTTTATCTTTGAACCGTTTCAAATTCCATCAGGATCAATGATGCCAACGTTATTGGTTGGAGATTTCATCTTAGTGGAAAAATACGCTTACGGAATTAAAGACCCTGTTTGGCGTACTCAGTTAGTTGAAACAGGCAAGCCTGAACGTGGTGATACCGTGGTATTTAAATATCCACCACAGCCAAATATCGATTACATTAAGCGTGTTGTTGGTATGCCGGGTGATACGGTACGTTACAGCAGTGATAAAGAAGTGTGCATTCAACCGCAAGGTGAGCGCAGTTGTACGCCTGTAAAATTGAGCAACGTGGTTGAAAGTGAGTTTATCCAAAATGGAATTCCACTGGTTCAACTCGATGAGCAGTTAAGCGAACAAGGGCATCAAATTTTAATTAACCCATTGCGTCGTGATCGCGTTGAAGCGTATCAGCCTCGTGGTGGTGTCAATGAGTGGATCGTTCCACAAGGTCAGTACTTTGTTATGGGTGATAACCGTGATAACAGTGCTGATAGCCGTTACTGGGGTTTTGTCCCTGAAGCGAACTTAGTCGGCAAAGCGGTCGCAATTTGGATCAGCTTTGAATTTGAACGTAGTGCAGACAGCGTGTTGCCTGCATGGATTCCAACTGGTGTGCGTTTTAACCGCATCGGTGGTCTTCATTAATCGTTACATTTAACCAATCGAGAAAGTATGAATTCTCCAATTGCTAAACTAGAGAGAAGGCTCGGCTATCAGTTTAATGATGCTGAGCTTATGAACCTGGCGCTGACTCACCGTAGCGCCAATGGTAAACACAATGAACGTCTTGAGTTTCTGGGCGATTCAATTTTAAGTTTTGTCGTTGCTGATGAACTTTATCACCGTTTTCCTAAGGTGAATGAAGGGGACATGAGCCGTATGCGTGCAACACTTGTACGTGGCCATACATTGGCAGAACTAGGTCGAGAATTTGATCTAGGAGATTATTTAAAATTAGGTCCAGGTGAGTTGAAAAGTGGCGGTTTCCGTCGTGATTCTATCCTTGCGGATGCTGTGGAAGCGATCATCGGCGCTATCTATTTAGATAGTGATGTCGAAGTGATTCGTGGCGTAGTATTAAGCTGGTATAAAACTCGCCTAGATTCAATTGAGCCTGGTGTGTCACAAAAAGATCCAAAAACTCGCTTACAAGAGTTTTTGCAAGGTAGAAGAAAGTCGCTACCTGTCTATACAGTGACTAATATTAAAGGTGAAGCACACAACCAAGAATTTACGGTTTCGTGTGATGTGGCAGGTGTGGATAAACCTGTTATCGGTAAAGGCACCAGCCGCCGCAAGGCAGAGCAAGCGGCCGCTGAAACAGCACTAGAGCAACTGACCAATGTCTGATAACAATGAATTCGATATTGATGCTTATTTCGCATCAGAGAAAGTAGAACCAAGCTTACCGGAAAACCAACATTGTGGTTTTATCGCTATCGTTGGACGCCCAAACGTAGGTAAATCGACACTTTTGAACCATATTTTAGGACAAAAGATCTCGATTACCTCGCGTAAACCTCAAACCACTCGTCACCGTATCATGGGTGTTGAGACTGAAGGGGATTACCAAGCGATTTACGTCGATACTCCAGGTCTTCATATCGAAGAGAAGCGAGCGATTAACCGATTGATGAACCGTGCGGCGAACAGCTCTCTGAGTGATGTGAACCTGGTTTTCTTCCTAGTCGACGGTACTCATTGGACTGATGACGACGAGATGGTACTTAACAAACTGAAGAAGACTGATTTCCCAGTTGTGTTATGCATCAATAAAGTCGATAACGTTCAAGACCGTAACGATGTTATGCATCACATGCAGGCGGTTTCTGAAAAGATGGACTTCCTTGATGTTGTGCCAATTTCAGCAAAGAATGGTAAGAACATTGATGTATTGCGTAAGCATGTACATGAGCATCTACCAAAAGCAACGCATCACTTCCCAGAAGAGTATGTGACAGACCGTTCTCAACGTTTTATGGCGTCAGAAATTATCCGTGAAAAGCTAATGCGCTTCACGGGTGATGAGCTACCATATTCGGTGACGGTAGAGATCGAACGCTTTGATTACAATCCTGATAACGACGGATTCCATATCAATGCATTGATCTTAGTTGAACGTACTGGTCAGAAAAAAATGGTGATTGGTAAAGCTGGCGAAAAGATCAAAACCATTGGTCGCGAAGCTCGTCTGGATATGGAAGAACTATTCGGGCGTAAAGTTTACCTAGAAACTTGGGTTAAAGTTAAATCTGGCTGGGCTGATGATGAACGAGCATTGCGTAGCTTAGGTTATATCGACGATTTGTAATCCTGATTAGGATGCTTAGCCGTTAACAAGAGAGAGAGTGTATACTCTCTCTTTTCATATCTGAAAGAAGGTAATGTGAGTGAGTGATGGATTTCAGCGCTGCTTCGTATTGAACCGCCGACCTTACAGTGAAACCAGCTTAATTCTTGATGTATTCAGTGAAGAGTATGGGCGAGTCACACTGTTGTCAAAAGGTGCCCGAAGCAAACGTTCCAACTTGAAAGGAGCCTTGCAAGCGTTCACGCCATTACTTTTAAAATGGTCAGGCAATGGTTCAATGAAAACGTTGCGCCAAGCTGAACCCATCAGTTTAGGTTTACCTTTATTTGGTATTAACCTGTTTTCGGCCATGTATGTAAATGAGCTAATTGGGCGCGTACTGAGGCAAGAAGAGCCGTTTCCTGCGCTGTTTCATGATTACCTATTTGCACTGACTGAGCTTGCTCACAACGATAACCCAGAACCTGCCTTACGCCGATTTGAACTCGCGTTGCTTTCTGCAATGGGGTATGGCGTCGATTTTTTGCATTGCGCAGGCTCTGGAGAAGATGTTGATCCAGATATGACTTATCGCTATCGGGAGCAGAAAGGTTTCATCGCGAGTGTTCGCAGAGATAACCTCACCTTCATGGGAAATGAGTTGATTGCAATCAGTGAAAGACGCTTCCTCACGAAAGAGCAGTTAAAAGCAGCAAAGCGCTTTACACGCATAGCATTAAAGCCGTATCTTGGCGGCAAACCATTAAAAAGTCGGGAACTGTTTATTTCCAGAACAGCCATTCCCAGAGCACGGAGTATTGGAAAATGAGCTCAATCCTTTTAGGCGTCAATATCGATCACATCGCAACATTACGTAACGCTCGTGGTACAAAATACCCAGATCCTGTTCATGCTGCTGAGATTGCTGAACGAGCAGGCGCAGACGGCATCACTATTCATTTACGAGAAGATCGCCGCCATATTCTAGATCGCGATGTACGTATTTTGAGAGAAACACTGCAAACGCGTATGAACCTTGAAATGGCTGTGACCGATGAAATGGTCGAAATCGCGCTGCAAACTAAACCTGAGTACGTCTGTTTAGTGCCAGAAAAACGTGAAGAGTTGACAACTGAAGGTGGCTTAAACGTTGTTGGTCAGCTTGAGAGAATTAAAGCCGCTACTGAAAAATTGACGGCGGCCGGCATTAAAGTGTCTCTATTTATTGATGCAGACCGAGAGCAGATTGATGCGGCAAAAGCGTGTGGAGCGCCATTTATTGAGCTTCATACTGGCCATTATGCCGATGCAGAAACTGAAAACGATCAGCAAGATGAGCTGAAAAAAATTGCTGCAGGTGCAAGCTACGCTGATGATCTTGGGATTACCGTGAACGCAGGGCATGGTTTGACTTACCACAATGTAGGCCCAATTGCGGCGTTACCAGAAATTTATGAATTGAATATTGGCCACTCGATTATGGGGCGCGCCGTGTTTGATGGTTTACAAAAAGCCGTTACTGATATGAAAATTGCCATGCAAGTTGCGCGTAACTCATAGAGTATTGAGTCATTAAAATAAACTGTTTTAGGGTGATGTGATCATGGCTATTGTTGGATTAGGAACCGATATTGCTGAAATAGAGCGAGTCGAAAAAGCCTTAGCTCGAAGTGGGGATGCATTTGCACAACGTATTCTTGCTGAATCTGAGTATCAAACCTTTCAACAACTAAAACAGCAAGGCCGCTTTCTAGCTAAACGCTTCGCAGCGAAAGAAGCGGCTTCAAAAGCCCTAGGAACAGGGATTGCTCATGGGGTGACATTTCATGACTTTATCATCTCAAATAATGAGCATGGCAAGCCGATACTCACTTTGCAAAACAAAGCATTAGAGATCGCCCAAGTGCAGCAAGTCACATCAAGCCATCTCTCTATTTCAGATGAACGCCACTATGCGGTGGCGACGGTTGTATTTGAATCATAACGCCATTTCTTTACTTACGTCTCTGTGATGTAAAGGTTCGCGGTGGCTTTGACTTTATCCATCTCATCTTGTAATTCAAATAACTCAGGTTCTATATCCTCAACGCTAGAGCCTGAACGCAGGGCTTTCTCAATCGTGGCACAAATACTCTTTAACCGTGGAACGCCACTGTAAGAGCAGCTACCATGCAGCTTATGAACCACATGAATTAGTTCATCCATATCATATTTTTCTTCTTCAATGGCTTGCTCAACAACCACGTAAACCTCGGGAATGAAATCGACCAGCATCTTAAGCATATCCTTGGCAAGATCAGGCTTATTCGCCGCTTGTTTGAGTGCGATTTGCCAGTCAATGATCATGTCTTTATGCTCAGGTTTGGTATCCGAGTGTAGGTTAGGCTCCGATTGAGGTAAGGAGAGCTTGTCTACTTCGGTGTGCTGAGTCAGTGGGCTCCAATGCACAAGAACTTGCTGTAATACATGCTCTTCAATTGGTTTGGTGAGGTAATCATCCATCCCTGCCTCAAGGAGTCTATCTCTCTCTCCACTCATCGCGTGCGCGGTGACTGCGATCACTGGAGTGTTGGCATTTAAAGCGGTTTTCTTTATTTGTGAGCATGCGGTAACACCATCCATCTGTGGCATTTGAATGTCCATTAAGATGATATCGAACTTCTGACGCTCTGCTTCTTTAACCGCTTTTAGGCCATTCGAACATGAGATGACGCTATCTACTCGCTCTTTTAATAGTGCGGTAATCAGCTTTAAGTTTGCGGGATTATCATCAACCGCCATCACTTTGAGTGGTACTTTCTCTTCGTATTGCGTCTCTACAGGAGCAGCAATAAGCGTCGGTGATTGGTGAGTAATTAAGGTCTGTAGCAACTTCTTACGAGATATCGGTTTAGTAATACAGTGAATGTCGTAGGTTTTCATTAGCTGCTCAGCCAGCGCCAATTCTGTACTTGGTGTCCCTACAATGACATTCGGAGACATAGCAAATGCTCGACGGATCCACGAATCAAGTAGCTCTTTTTCATGAGTTTGGTTTGGAGACAGATTCAACAATACATAATCATACGGTTCTGAGTTATCAGGCATCACCGAGCGGTAAGTAATGATCAAGCCTTCTTGTGTCAATGATTGCTGAGTAATGGACGCCGCTTGCATGTTAGGTTCGATAAGCAACAAACGTTTTTGGGCAAGACAATCGGTATCCAGCAAGTCCGTCATTGGCATATCGGTAATATTCAAACGGAGCGTGAACCAGAAAGTTGAGCCTTGATGCAATCTACTGGTTAGACTGATCTCACCGCCCATTTGTCCCACTAATTTTTGGGTGATAACCAGACCAAGCCCTGTACCACCATATCGACGTGAAATGCTGGCATCTGCCTGACTGAATGCTTGGAAAAGTTGCGCTTGTTGTCTTTCTGAAATGCCAATACCGGTATCTCTGACCGTAAATTGAAGCTCTACCGCATCCTCATTCTGAGAACGGAGTTCAACGCCAATATCGATGTTGCCTCGCTCTGTGAATTTAATCGAGTTGCCGACAAGGTTGGTTAAGATCTGTTGGATTCGAAGTGGATCGCCAATGACGCCTGCTGGGATTTTAGGATCAACTTTGAGAGTGAGCTCTAAGCCTTTTTCATGTGCGCTGGTGGCTTGAAGGTTCACCACCTGCTCCAAACTCTCTTGGAACTCAAATGGGATGTTTTCTAATGCTAGTTTGCCCGCTTCAAGTTTCGAGAAATCCAAAATATCATTAATAATATTCAGTAGATTATTCGCTGAACGTTCAATGGTTTGAAGGTAATCGGTCTGCCCATTAGAGAGTTGCGTCTTGAGCATTTGGCGAGTAAATCCAATCACACCATTGAGTGGGGTTCTTAGTTCGTGTGACATATTTGCAAGGAACTCAGATTTTACACGAGCCGCTTCTTGAGCGCGTTTCTTCGCAATATCCAACTCCACGTTTTGAATCTCTAACTGCTCCAATGTTTCACGTAAATCTGAGGTCGCTTGATCGATACTGTGTTGCATCTCGACATGATATTCAGATAGTGAAACCGCCATGGCGTTGATACCATTTTTGAGCGAGTCCAGTTCGCCATGCATTTTCCCTTCAATCCTGACATCAAGATGACCACGACGAATGCGGTCTACCATATTCTTCATGTAAGTTATGGGGCGAGTGACATCGTGCATCAAACGAAAAGCGAAAAAACCAGAAAGCCCTAAGCCCATAATGAGCACAAGACCCGCTGAAAATATCTCTTGATACTGTTGTAAGCGAAGTGAAGATAGGTCGAGCTCTATAGCAATATAACCCAAAGCTTGATCCGTATTTGGTTGCCCATGATTGATCAGTTGAGTTTCAGAGATGATCGGAGTGCGTAAGATTAGGGTATTATCAAACAGTTCAGAAGAGCCTAACGCAGGAATGGGTTCATCTTTCGAGAACATCAAACTTTCAAAGCTGGGGTGGAAGTTAGAGGTCACGAAGAGTTCGTGTTGGTCATCAAAAACGGCAATACTACGGACGATTTCAGAGTTTTTTCGGTGCGCATAACTGATGAGTCGCCTTACCGATTCGCGATTTTGTTCCGCCATCCCCTGCTCACTTGCAATGGCGAGTGGCTCAATGATACTCGTGCCTGTGGTGATCACTTGAGTTTCAAGGTCGTGATAGCGGTTAAATGAGAAGAAAGCACTTAAAAGCAGACCAATAATTAAGGTCGGAGCGAGAGTTAGTGTAATAACGCGGGCACGTAAGCCGTATCTAGTCATGTTCTCTGATTACATTACTGTCTGGATATGGGAAAATGAACCCTTCAAGAATAGTGGGCTCATCGAATTATCGATTAGCTTAATCAAGTCGGCCCAGTTCGACAATCATTCCAGAGTAGAATAGTGACTCTGAGTGAAAATAATTTACTTAATAAATATTGCAGGCATAGAGCATGGCGCGTTTTTTTCAACCAAAAAAGAAAACTCAATTAGAGACCAAACATCAGTCAATTTTGGTGGAACGAATGGATCACCAAGGCGCGGGAATCGCGTTCCAAAAAAATAAGCCACTGTTTATTGATGGTGCACTGCCTGGTGAAGAAGTCTTAGTGCAGTTAACTGAAAGTAAAAGTAAGTACTCACGTGCCAAGTTGATTAAAGTGTTAACGCCAAGCGAACAGCGCATGAAACCTTTTTGTCCGCACTTTAATGAGTGTGGAGGCTGTAACTTCCAGCATCTAGATTACGTTGCTCAAAGCGAGCATAAAAGCCAATCGCTTCATCGGTTAATGAACAAGTTTGTCGATCAAAATACGGACTTAGCACCTGCGATCATAGGAGAAGCGCGAGGGTATCGCCGCCGCGCTCGTATGAGTTTATTTGTTGATAAGAAAACTCGCCAACTACAGTTTGGGTTCCGTAAAAAACAGAGCAAGCTTATCGTCAATGTGACCGATTGTGCGGTGTTAGAACCAAGCTTGAATCAGTTGCTGCCAAAAATTAAGCATATACTGTCAGGTTTTTCATCACCCGCCACCCTGGGGCATGTTGAATTGGTTTTAAGTGATAAAGGCCCTGTTATTGTATTGCGCCACCTTAAGCCTCTCTCTGAGCAAGAGAATAGCCAATTGCTTGAGTTTGCCAAACAGAATTCGGCAACGCTTTACTTGATGCCAGAAACAGACCAGTTACATCTGGTCCATGGTGAAGAGCCGTCTTACAGCGAAACAGGCGTTAAGGTGCCTTTCTCGCCGAATGACTTTATTCAGGTGAATAAAAACGTAAACCAGAAAATGGTTGAGCAAGCACTTGAATGGCTAGATCCGCAAAGCGATGAGCGTATTCTTGATCTTTTCTGTGGAGTAGGGAACTTTAGCTTACCTATCGCCAAGCGAGCTCAATTTGTTGTTGGGGTAGAAGGGGTTGAAGAGATGGTGCAGCGAGCGGCAAGCAATGCGGTTGTTAACCAGATAACCAATACCGCTTTTTACCAAGCAAACTTAGAAGATGATCTTAGCCATCAAGGTTGGGCGAGTGAGAAATTTGATAAAGTATTGCTCGATCCTGCACGCGCTGGAGCGAGTGGGATCGTGGATCAACTTTCGAAGCTTGGAGCGAAGAGTATTGTGTACGTCTCTTGTAATCCTGCTACCCTTGCAAGAGATAGCAAAAGCCTGTTAGAACAGGGTTATCAATTACAAAAATTAGGTATGCTGGACATGTTTCCGCATACGAGCCATTTAGAATCTATGGCATTATTTACAAAGAATAAGAAATAAACAGTCAGTTGAGTAGCCAGAACTAATTGAGGAACAATTAGTCTGATATTTAGATATATAAGAACCAAATACTAGGAATAAATAGATGGTTGCCGTACGAAGCGCGCATTTAAAGCCGAGTGAAAAGTTTGAGTTAGACAATTGGATTTCTAGCCTTGAGCAAGATAGCAAAACATCAAAAAAATTAACCGATGTGTATAAGCAGTGTGAAAGCCTGCTTGGTGATGTCGAAAACGGAAGTTTGTTGCTGTGGCGTGGGCGAGAGATGATCGAAATATTGATCACCTTGTCGATGGATAAGCCAACGTTAGTGGCTGCGCAGTTATTTCCGATTGTCTCTAGTGGGTTATTTGAAAGGCAACAGCTTGAAGAAGCGTACGGTAAGGAAATCGTAAAGCTGATTGATGGCGTTGATGAAATGGCAGCCATCGGTCAATTAAATGTGACGTATGAAAATGCGGAAGGGTCCGGTCAAGTCGATAACGTTCGTCGAATGTTACTAGCGATGGTGGATGATTTCCGCTGCGTGATCATTAAGCTAGCAGAGCGTATCTGTAATCTTCGAGAAGTAAAAGACGAGCCTGATGCGGTGCGTCGTGCGGCAGCAAAAGAGTGTGCCAATATTTATGCGCCTCTTGCGAATCGTCTGGGTATCGGTCAGCTTAAGTGGGAAATTGAAGATTACGCTTTCCGCTACCAACAGCCTGAAACCTATAAACAGATCGCTAAACAATTATCTGAGCGTCGCATCGTCCGCGAACAGTATATTGAAGACTTCGTGACGGATCTTTCTTCTGAGATGAAAGGTTATCAAATTAATGCTGAAGTCAGCGGTCGACCAAAACACATCTACAGTATTTGGCGCAAGATGCAGAAGAAAAGCTTAGCTTTTGATGAGCTTTTCGATGTTCGAGCAGTGCGTATCATCGCGGATAAACTGCAAGATTGTTATGCGGCACTTGGTGTGGTTCATACTAAATATAAGCACCTACCAAGCGAATTTGATGATTACGTCGCGAACCCTAAACCAAATGGTTACCAATCGATTCATACCGTGGTGCTTGGCCCGGAAGGGAAAACCATCGAGATCCAGATCCGTACTACGCAGATGCATGACGATTCTGAACTCGGGGTGGCGGCGCACTGGAAATACAAAGAAGGCGCATCGGCAGGTCGTAGCGGCTATGATGAAAAAATCACATGGCTTCGTAAGCTAATTGACTGGCAAGAAGAGATGTCAGATTCTGGCGAAATGCTTGATGAATTGCGCAGCCAAGTGTTTGATGATCGTGTTTATGCCTTTACTCCGCGTGGTGATGTCGTCGACTTGCCTATGGGAGCAACCCCTCTCGATTTTGCATACCACATTCACTCTGAAGTGGGACACCGTTGCATCGGTACCAAAGTCGCAGGACGAATTGTTCCGTTTACTCATAAGTTGAGTATGGGCGATCAAGTTGAAATCGTAACTCAAAAAGAGCCGAACCCATCACGAGACTGGTTGAATCCGTCTTTAGGTTTTGTTCATTCAGGTCGAGCAAGAGCGAAGATCAATGCTTGGTTCCGTAAGCAAGGTCGAGAGAAGAACCTTGAGGCCGGACGTGAGATCCTTGAAGTTGAACTTGCGAAAGTAGGGGCAACTCTTAAAGATGCCCAACGTTATGCACTGAAGCGATTTAACGTCAATACTAACGATGAACTGTATGCGGGTATCGGCAGCGGTGATCTACGCATTAATCAGGTTATTAACCATATTAATGCGTTAGTAAATAAGCCTACGGCTGAAGAAGAAGATCAAAAAGCGTTAGAAAAACTGCAAGAGTCAGAAAACAAACCCGCTCAACAGAGTCGACCGAAAAAAGATGCGGTTGTCGTTGAAGGGGTTGATAACCTAATGACTCACTTAGCACGCTGTTGTCAGCCTATTCCGGGTGATGTCATTAAAGGTTATATCACCCAAGGACGCGGTATATCAGTGCACCGAGCAGACTGTGAGCAACTTGGAGAGCTGAGTTTACATGCGCCTGAACGGATCATCGATACTGTTTGGGGAAGTGGGTTCGTTGGCTCTTACATTCTGACGTTAAGAGTGGAGGCGCTTGAGCGTAGTGGTTTACTGAAAGACATTACCTCGCTGTTAGCGAATGAAAAAATAAAAATTACGACAATGAAAAGCCGCACAGACTACAAACGCCAAATGTCAGTGATGGATTTTGACTTAGAACTCACCAATGTTGATGTACTAAGCCGAGTCATCGTGCGTTTAGAGCAGTTGAAAGATGTGATGTCGGTGACTCGTCTAGGTTAACGGCATCATTGAAGGCTTTAAATATAATCAGCACCGCCTATATGGCGGTGTTTTTCTAACTAAAAACTAAGGTGCTAGCATGGCTCAATCCATTGAACAGTTATTAGAAATAATGTCTCAGTTGCGAGACCCGGAAAGTGGGTGTCCATGGGATCGCAAACAAACGTTTGAAACCATTGTGCCGCATACAATTGAAGAAACGTATGAAGTTGTGGATGCGATTCATAATAAAGACTGGTCAAATCTGAAAGAAGAACTGGGCGATTTATTGTTTCAAGTTATTTTTTATAGTCAGATCGCTAAAGAACAACAACTGTTTGATTTTAATGATGTTGTAGAAGGTGTTAATGAGAAACTAACTCGTCGCCACCCGCATGTCTTTTCGGATAAAACATTCTCAAGTGATGAAGAACTGAATGCAAATTGGGAAGCTGAAAAAATCAAAGAAAAATCACAATTAGGCAAAACAGAAAAAAGTATTCTAGACTCAATACCAAAATCGTTACCTGCATTATCACGAGCTAATAAAATTCAAAAAAAATGTGCTCAATATGGGTTCGATTGGGACACGATTGGCCCTGTCGCTGATAAAGTTCTAGAAGAGGTGGATGAAGTGCTGGAAGAAGCGCTTCAAGTCACCCCAAATGAAGATTTAGTCGAAGAAGAATTAGGCGATCTGCTATTTGCAACTGTGAACTTGGTCCGCCATTTAGGAAAAAATCCAGAATCGGCGTTAAGCAAAGCAAATTTAAAATTTGAACGTCGCTTTCATGGAATTGAAAAAAAAGTACAAAATCAAGGTAAGGAATTAGGCGACTTTTCACTGCCGGAGCTAGACAGGATGTGGGATGAAGTGAAGATCGAAGAAAAAACAAAATAGAAACTTTCTAACGGAATTGATTTGAAGCAAAAAAATAAAATTTCGACTGTGATAAGTTTCACGTTGTGGCGATAAAGGGCTTCTGGTATATTTTCATCCCGTCCAGAAGTAGTCCATTTCCCTCATTCAACCAATTTCAGGTTAAACATGACAACAAATTACATTTTTGTTACTGGCGGGGTTGTATCCTCTCTAGGTAAAGGTATTGCAGCGGCATCGCTTGCAGCTATTTTAGAAGCTCGTGGTCTTAAAGTGACTATGATGAAGCTTGACCCTTACATCAACGTTGATCCGGGCACAATGAGCCCAACTCAGCATGGTGAAGTGTTTGTCACGGAAGATGGCGCTGAAACTGACCTTGACCTTGGTCACTACGAGCGTTTCATTCGTACCAAAATGACCAAGCGTAACAACTTCACAGCAGGTCGTGTTTACGCCGACGTTCTACGTAAAGAGCGCCGTGGCGATTACCTTGGTGCAACTATTCAGGTAATTCCTCACATTACTAACTCGATCAAAGAGCGTGTAATCTCAGGTGCTGAAGGTCATGATATTGCCCTTGTAGAAGTGGGTGGCACTGTTGGTGATATCGAATCACTACCGTTTATGGAAGCGATTCGTCAACTAGCAGTAGAGCTAGGTCGTGAACGTGCAATGTTCATGCATCTAACACTTGTACCTTACCTAGGTGCTGCGGGCGAGCTTAAAACTAAGCCGACTCAACACTCAGTGAAAGAACTACTGTCTATCGGTATCCAGCCAGATATCCTAGTTTGTCGTTCAGACCGTGTTATCCCAGCAAACGAACGTAAGAAAATTGCTCTTTTCTGTAATGTACAAGAGAAAGCAGTTATCTCAATGAAAGATGTAGATTCAATCTACAAGATCCCACAACTTATTAAAGCGCAAGGTACTGATGACCTTGTTTGTAAGCGCTTTGGTATTGATGCTCCAGAAGCTGATCTTTCTGAGTGGGAACAAGTAATTTATGAAGAAGCGAACCCTACTGGTGAAGTAACTATCGGTATGGTTGGTAAATACATTGAATTACCAGACGCATACAAGTCAGTAAACGAAGCATTAAAACATGCGGGCTTGAAAAATCGCTTAAGCGTCACAATTAAATATGTAGATTCACAAGATGTAGAATCTAAAGGTACAGAAGTACTTGAAGGTCTAGATGCAATTCTAGTTCCTGGTGGCTTTGGTGATCGTGGTATCGAAGGTAAGATCCTTGCCGCTCAGTACGCACGTGAAAACAAAGTTCCATACTTAGGTATTTGTCTAGGTATGCAAGTTGCTCTTATCGAATACGCACGTAACGTAGCGAATATGGAAGGTGCACACTCTTCTGAATTTAGCAAAGAAACTAAATTCCCTGTTGTTGGTCTGATTACAGAATGGACTGATGGCGAAGGTAAAGTAGAAGAGCGTACTGAAACTTCAGATCTTGGTGGCACGATGCGCCTTGGTTCTCAGCTATGTCACCTTGCAAAAGGCACAAAAGCTTACGAACTATACGGCAGCGCGACTATCCATGAACGTCACCGTCACCGTTACGAAGTGAACAACAATCTTCGTCCGCAAATTGAAAAAGCTGGTCTAAAAGTATCTGGCTTATCTGCAGACAAGAAGTTGGTAGAAGTAATTGAGAACCCTAACCACCCATGGTTTGTTGCAGCTCAATTCCACCCAGAATTCACATCAACACCTCGTGATGGTCACCCATTATTTGCAGGTTTTGTGAAAGCAGCTGGTGAATTCCAGCGTGGTGAGTTAGAAAAGTAAGAACAAGAATACAGGTAGTGGCGTAAGTTGTGCGGCTACCTTTTAAATTTGACATTTATATTCAACGAGAAGGAAACATTCAATGTCTAAGATCGTTAAAGTTCTAGGTCGTGAAATCATCGATTCACGTGGTAACCCAACAGTAGAAGCTGAAGTTCACCTAGAAGGTGGTTTCGTAGGTATGGCTGCTGCACCATCAGGCGCATCAACTGGTTCTCGCGAAGCTCTTGAACTACGTGACGGCGACAAATCACGTTTCCTAGGTAAAGGTGTTCTTAAAGCAATTGAAGCTGTAAACGGCCCAATCGCTGAAGCTCTAATCGGTAAAGACGCGAAAGCTCAAGCTGACGTTGACCAAATCATGCTTGACCTAGACGGTACTGAAAACAAGTCTAAGTTTGGCGCTAACGCTATCCTAGCTGTTTCTCTAGCGAACGCTAAAGCTGCTGCTGCTGCTAAAGGCATGCCTTTATACGAGCACATCGCTGAACTAAACGGTACTGCTGGTCAGTTCTCTATGCCTCTACCAATGATGAACATCATCAACGGTGGCGAGCACGCTGATAACAACGTTGACATCCAAGAGTTCATGATCCAACCAGTTGGCGCAAAAACTCTTAAAGAAGCTCTACGTATCGGTGCTGAAGTATTCCACAACCTAGCTAAAGTACTTAAAGCTAAAGGCCTAAGCACAGCTGTTGGTGATGAAGGTGGTTTCGCTCCTAACCTTGAGTCTAACGCTGCTGCACTAGCTGCAATCAAAGAAGCTGTAGAAGCTGCTGGTTACGTTCTAGGTAAAGACGTTACTCTAGCGATGGACTGTGCTGCATCTGAGTTCTTCGACAAAGAAGCTGGCAACTACAACATGAAAGGCGAAGGCAAAATCTTCACTTCAGAAGAGTTCAACTTCTACCTACAAGACCTTGCTAACCAATACCCAATCGTATCTATCGAAGACGGTCTTGACGAATCAGATTGGGCTGGCTTCAAGCACCAAACTGAACTTCTAGGTGACAAACTTCAAATCGTTGGTGACGATCTATTCGTTACAAACACTAAGATTCTTGCTGAAGGTATCGAGAAAGGCGTAGCTAACTCTATCCTTATCAAGTTCAACCAAATCGGTTCTCTAACAGAGACTCTAGCTGCAATCAAGATGGCTAAAGACGCTGGCTACACTGCAGTAATCTCTCACCGTTCTGGCGAAACTGAAGATGCAACTATCGCTGATCTAGCGGTAGGTACAGCTGCAGGTCAAATCAAAACTGGTTCTATGAGCCGTTCTGACCGTGTTGCTAAGTACAACCAACTAATCCGTATCGAAGAAGCTCTAGGTTCTAAAGCACCTTTCAACGGTCTTAAAGAAGTTAAAGGTCAATAATATCTAAGTTTATCTTAGTTAATTATTAACTTAATACTTTAAAAACGTCTCCATTCATGGAGGCGTTTTTTTATATCTGAAACATTCACATATCCCACCTCATCGCTTCAATACCTCGCCCATAGACCCCTATTATGGTATATATGTGGATTAGAAATTTATTCCCCCGACTTGATTAATACGATTGGAACTATGCGACTATTTTCCTTGTTATTGGTGATACTTTTAGGCTGGTTGCAATATACGTTGTGGCTGGGAAAAAATGGTATTTCTGATTACTACAGCGTCCATAATGAAATTGACGTTCAGCAACAAGTAAATACAAAATTACAAGCTCGTAATAATGAGATGTTTGCCGAAATCGATGACCTCAGACAAGGACTTGATGCGGTTGAAGAGCGTGCGCGTAATGAGCTAGGTATGATCAAAGAGGGAGAAACCTTCTATCGTCTGATCGATGAGGATCTTCAATAGATGATGAGTTATACCCAACCTGTTGTTGCGATTGTGCCTGCTGCTGGTGTTGGTAGCCGTATGAAAGCGGATCGACCTAAGCAATATTTGATACTGCATGGCAAAACCATTTTGGAGCATACCGTTGAAACGCTACTTCAGCATGATCTGATACCGCGAGTCGTGGTGGCAATTAGCGATGATGACCCTTATTTTCCTGAGTTATCTTTAGCTGATAACCCTAACGTCATTCGGGTTTCAGGAGGCCAAGAGCGGGCTGATTCTGTGTTATCTGGACTAAACTACCTATCAGAAAATCGCCCTAGCGACTGGGTGATGGTGCATGATGCCGCTCGTCCCTGCCTCCAAATTTCGGATATTGATAACCTAATTCAACAATCGGTTGAACATCCTGTTGGCGGTATTTTGGCTGCGCCAGTTCGAGATACCATGAAACGCGGGAATTCTCAGAGTAATATTGAGCACACAGTAGAAAGACAAAATTTGTGGCATGCGTTAACGCCGCAGATGTTCAAAACTGAGCAACTTACCACCGCGTTATCGACTGCTTTAGAGCAAGGCGCGAATATTACCGATGAAGCATCCGCTTTAGAGCTTTTAGGTTTAACGCCTAAATTAGTGGTTGGTCGTGCCGATAACTTTAAAATCACTCAACCCGAAGATCTCGCGCTTGCTGACTTCTACTTAAGCAAAAATAAGGAACAACAATGATTCGTATAGGCCATGGTTTTGATGTCCATAAATTTGGTGGTGAAGGCCCTGTTATTATTGGTGGCGTATCTATCCCTTATGAGCAAGGGTTGATCGCACATTCAGACGGTGATGTTGCCTTACACGCATTATCTGATGCGCTACTTGGTGCTATTGCTGCGGGCGATATCGGTCGTCATTTTCCTGATACTGATGATAAATGGAAAGGTGCCAATAGCCGCGAATTATTGAAAGATGTTTATCGTCGCGTGAAAGAGTGCGGTTATGTGCTCGGTAATGCCGATATTACCATTATTGCTCAAGCGCCTAAGATGGCTCCTTATATAGAGTCAATGTGCCAAGCCATTGCAGAAGATTTACAAACAGAACTACAGAACATCAATGTGAAAGCGACAACAACGGAGCGCCTTGGTTTTACCGGACGCAAAGAAGGCATCGCTTGTGAAGCGGTTGTTGTGATTACGAAAGCTTAGTTTAATTATCCACTTAATTTAAAGAATTGATATGTCAGACATTTTATCTTCAATGGCTTACCTTAATGGTAAACCAACAGCAAAAGCAAAACTCAAAGCAAAAGACGAACATTTTGTAGTACGCGAAAACCTGGGTTTTGAATTTACAGGATCTGGCGAGCACTTAATGGTGCGAATTCGTAAGACAGGTGAAAACACCAGTTTTGTTGTTAATGAATTAGCGAAAGCGTGCGGTGTGCAATCTAAAAATGTCAGCTGGGCGGGTTTGAAAGATCGTCATGCGGTGACAGAGCAATGGTTGAGTGTTCATCTGCCTAAAGGTGACACGCCCGATTTTTCGGCATTTTTGGCTGAGCATCCAAGCATTGAGATCCTCGCGACTGACCGTCATAACAAAAAGTTACGTCCAGGCGATCTTGTCGGAAACGATTTTGAAATTACTCTGTCTGAAGTATCAGATGTGGAAGATGTAGTTAAACGCATGCTACAGGTTCAAAAGTGTGGCGTACCTAATTATTTTGGCGCACAGCGTTTTGGTAACCAAGGTAATAACTTAGTTGAAGCGCGTCGTTGGGGCAAAGAGAATGTCCGTACGCGTAACCAGAATAAACGCAGTTTGTATTTGTCTGCGGCGCGTTCATGGATTTTTAATCTGATCGTGTCTGAACGTATTGAACAATCAGTCTTCAACCAAGTGTTGAATGGTGATCTTCTGGTATCAAATGAAAGACCACTATTGGTTACGGCAGAGAATGCTGATCAATGTAAAGATAAGTTCAATGCAGGAGAAGTCTTTATCAGTGCCGCTCTTGCAGGTGACAATGCCTTGCCTACTCAGGAAGAGGTACTCGCATTAGAGCAAGTTCACCTCGATGCAGAACCTGATTTGATGGCACTTATCCGCGGTAACCGCATGCGTCACGATCGTCGTGAAATTGCACTTAAGCCGCAAAACCTCTCGTGGGAAATAGAAGAAGATAACGTGACTCTTCGTTTCTCACTCGATGCGGGATGCTTTGCTACAGCAATCGTTCGTGAGTTGATAGAAGAGATCCCAGTTGAGCGTCAATACTAACACTTTGATGCTTTTACGATAAAATAGTAAATACAAAACGAAAAATGAACACAGTGCAGAAAAGGGAAGGTCAATGAAAATACTACTTAGCAATGATGATGGCGTACATGCTAAGGGAATTCATGCATTAGCAGAGGTATTGTCTGATCTCGCGGAAATTATCATTGTTGCTCCGGATCGTAATCGATCTGGAGCCTCGAATTCATTAACACTGGAGCAACCGCTGAGAGTGCAAGAGATTGTGACCAATACCTATTCAGTTCAAGGGACTCCGACAGACTGTGTTCACTTTGCTCTGAATGAATTACTGAAAGATGACCTGCCAGATTTAGTGTTATCAGGCATTAATCATGGCGCTAATTTAGGTGATGATGTTCTTTATTCAGGGACGGTTGCGGCTGCAATGGAGGGGCACTTTCTTGGGGTTCAATCCATCGCATTCTCTTTGGCTGGAAAGGAGCATTTCGCTACTGCAGCAAAAGTGGCTAGGCAATTGGTTGAGCAGCATATCGCCGCTCCGATTCCCACCAATCGCTTGCTGAATGTGAATATTCCAGATGTTAGCTTTGAACAACTGCTTGGAACTCAGGTCACTCGTCTTGGTGCTCGTCATCATGCAGAGGCGATGATTCGACAAAAAGATCCGCGTGGACATGATATTTATTGGCTTGGACCTCCAGGAAAAGAGCAGGATGCGGGTGAAGGTACCGATTTTCATGCGATAGAAAATCACTATATATCGATTACACCATTACAAGTTGATCTCACTGCTCATGAGTCATTGCGTAGTATGGATACGTGGTTAAAGGGGGAGGTGAAATGAACCATCCTCAAGCAAATCGATTGGTTGAATTTTTGATTGCACATGGTATTCAGGACCAAGCAGTATTAAACGCTATTGGTGTTTTGCCAAGAGAGAGCTTTGTTTCTCAAGCAATGATACATCAAGCCTATGATAACAACGCATTACCCATTGGACACGGTCAGACGATCTCTCAGCCATACATAGTCGCGAAGATGACTGAGTTGCTAGAACTAAAGCGAGATAGCCAAGTACTCGAAGTAGGGACAGGGTCGGGTTATCAGACAGCAGTGCTGGCACAGTTGGTCAATCATGTCTATTCCGTTGAGCGAATAAAGTCACTTCAATGGGATGCCAAAAGGCGTCTTAAGCAATTGGATATTTATAACGTATCAACTAAACATGCGGATGGGTGGCAAGGATGGGCTGCGAAAGGCCCTTTTGATGCAATCATTGTAACCGCAGCACCAGAGAGTATTCCTCAGGCACTATTATCTCAACTAAAAGATGGTGGACGAATGCTAATCCCAGTTGGTGGCGATGAACAGCAGCTACTGAAAATTGTGAGATCGGGTGATGAGTACCACTCTTCAACGATAGAAATGGTGCGTTTTGTACCACTTATTGCTGGTGATTTAGCCTAAGAATGAAGAGCCTTATTCGAAGTGTCATTTACTTTATTATATGCGGTGTTCTGTTAGGGTGCGCCGCACAAACTCCTGCGCCTGTTTCTGGGTTAAGTAAAGATTACAGTTCGATTGGGCGCGGTAGTTACAAAGGCAGTTTCTATGAAGTAAAAAAAGGCGATACGCTCTATTTTATTGCTTATATCACTAATAAAGATGTGAAAGATCTTATCCACAATAACAACTTATCTTCACCTTATACCATACACCCTGGACAAAAGTTAAAACTCTGGCGACCAGCTTATGTTGCTCCAAGTTACGGCAAAGCTGTCGCCGTAGCTGCTGTGACTGCTGGTGCTGTAGCGACCAAAAGCGCAGTCAGTACTCCTGTTAAGGCCTCAACACCAACAGCATCATCAAAACCCGTTAAAGCACAAAAGACGGTTAAAAAATACCCACCAAAGAAGGTTGAACAATCTAAACCAAAGGAGTATGTTGGTTCTAAAGGTAAACAAACTGTTAAAAAAGTTAACACGCCAGTGGTAGCTAAAAACAGCAAAGTTTCCAAATGGTTATGGCCAACGAAAGGGAGAGTAATTAAAAACTTTTCAGCTGGAGATCAAGGAAATAAAGGGATTGATATTGCAGGTAAACGTGGTCAATCCATCGTTGCAACAGCGAAAGGTACAGTGGTCTATTCGGGTAATGCGCTAAGAGGTTATGGCAATCTGGTGATTGTGAAACATAACGATAAATATTTAAGTGCATACGCGCACAACGACCAATTACACGTCAAGGAAGGACAGAGTGTAAAAGCGGGCCAGAAGATAGCAACAATGGGCAGTTCTGGAGCAAGTAGTGTGAGATTACACTTTGAAATTCGCTATCAAGGTAAGTCGGTTAATCCGAAACGATACTTACCGTAATTTATTGTTCGGTATGGTTTTACCGTAGCAAAAATGAAGAAGTAGCAATTTAGCGGCATATTTAGTGGTCATGTCTTGCTAACTCGCCAGGGGAGGCGTTATGGGTATAAGCAATGCAGCAAAAAAAGTTGAAGAATTTGGTCTAAATAATAAAGCGATGGATGCGCAAAAAATTAAACCAACCTCAGCCAAGAAGGCAGAGGCGAAAGAGGAATTTGAAGTTTCCTCGAAAAGCCTAGATGCCACGCAACTCTATCTCGGAGAAATTGGTTTTTCTCCACTCCTAGCAGCAGAAGAAGAAGTTTTATACGCCCGACGTGCACTACGCGGTGATGAAGCCGCTCGTAAACGTATGATCGAAAGTAACCTTCGTCTTGTTGTGAAAATATCTCGTCGCTATAGCAACCGTGGTTTAGCACTACTTGACCTTATTGAAGAGGGTAACTTAGGCTTGATCCGCGCCGTTGAAAAATTTGATCCGGAACGCGGCTTCCGTTTCTCTACCTATGCAACATGGTGGATCAGACAAACGATCGAACGTGCGTTGATGAACCAAACTCGTACTATTCGTCTTCCTATTCATGTCGTTAAAGAGCTTAATATCTACTTGCGAACCGCTCGTGAATTGTCACAAAAGCTTGATCATGAACCTACCGCTGAAGAGATCGCAAACCAGCTCGATAAACCTGTCGATGATGTAAGCAAGATGCTGCGTCTTAATGAGCGTGTTAGTTCTGTTGATACTCCAATTGGTGGTGATGGTGAAAAAGCGCTTCTGGATATTATCCCTGACATACATAATTCTGATCCGGAAGTTTCCACTCAAGATGATGATATTAAATCGTCATTGATTGACTGGTTAGATGAACTGAATCCAAAACAGAAAGAAGTGTTAGCTCGCCGTTTTGGGCTGCTAGGCTATGAACCGTCCACTTTAGAAGAGGTGGGACGTGAGATTTGTTTAACTCGTGAACGAGTGCGTCAGATCCAAGTTGAAGGCCTACGTCGTTTACGTGAGATCCTGATTAAACAAGGTCTGAGCATGGAAAACCTATTCAATATCGAAACAGATTAACATTCTTCTAAATCAATCTTGTTCAGATAAAGAAAAGGCTAGAAGATCATATCTTCTAGCCTTTTTACATTATTGAACCCATTTAGAACACGATGATCCTATTGCCGTTAGAGATCCTTTAGCAGCTAAATTAGTTTCTTAAGACGATAAAGCTCTTCTAAAGCTTGTCGAGGTGTCAGTTCATCGGGATCGATGTTGGCTAATGCCTCTTCTAGTTCGCTTGGTTCCGGAATTAAACTCAGTTGGTTCGCAATATCGACTTTGCTTGATTTAGTGTTTTCAGGCTGATTGCCCAACATTTCTAACTGCGTTAATTTCGCTCTCGCATTTTTGATCACGGTTTTAGGAACGCCCGCTAATCCCGCGACTGCCAAACCATAAGATTTGCTTGCGGCACCTTCTTGAACCGCATGCATGAACGCGATGCTATCTCCGTGCTCTACAGCATCTAGGTGAACGTTCGCTAAATGAGGCAAGAGTTTTGGAAGTTCGGTCAACTCAAAATAGTGAGTAGCGAATAATGTCATGGCACCGATTTGACTCGCGAGCCACTCTGCACTCGCCCATGCTAAAGATAAGCCATCGTAAGTGCTGGTGCCTCGACCAATTTCATCCATAAGCACTAAGCTATTTGGGGTTGAGTTGTGCAGAATATTTGCAGTCTCAGTCATCTCAACCATAAAGGTAGAGCGGCCAGAAGCAAGATCATCAGATGCACCAATTCGAGTGAATATACGGTCGATTGAGCCAATTTCAGCGGCTTCTGCGGGAACATAAGCCCCAATGTGAGCCATTAACGCAATCAGTGCGGTTTGACGCATATAGGTCGATTTACCGCCCATATTTGGCCCAGTTACAATCAACATCTTTCGCTCTGAGTGTAATTCGATTGGGTTTGCGATGAAGGGTTCAGTCATGACTTGTTCAACAACGGGATGACGACCCGCTTGAATGTGGATCCCAGGCTTCTCTTTTAAGGTTGGACGGCAGTAATCCAGACTTTCCGCTCGCTCTGCTAAGTTCTGCAGTACATCGAGTTGAGAAATCGCAGCGGATAAATTTTGTAGCTGTTCTAGGCTTGGCAGCAGAAGATCGAATAGCTCATCCCAAAGCTTTTTCTCAATAGAAAGTGCTTTAGATTTTGAGCTGAGCACTTTGTCTTCATGTTCTTTGAGCTCAGGAATGATGTAGCGTTCTGCATTTTTTAAGGTTTGCCTACGAACGTAATGAGCGGGTGCTAAATGGCTTTGACCACGGCTTATCTGAATAAAGAAACCGTGTACATTGTTGTAGCCGACTTTTAAAGTATCGATGCCGTGGCGCTCACGTTCATCAGCTTCCAATTTTTCAAGATACTCTGTCGCGCCATCTGCCAGTTTTCGCCATTCATCAAGATCTTCATCATAGCCTGTTGCAATGACGCCACCATCTCGGATCACCACGGGCGGGTTCTCTTTGATTGCGCGCTCTAGTAATTCACAAACCGACTCGAAAGGCGCTGCTTCTTGTGACAGTTTAGTAAGGTGAGGATTTTGTAACGACTGCAAGTTAGCTTCTAGTTCTGGTAGTTGTTGCATTGCATGTCTTAACCTCGCCATATCTCTTGGGCGAGCAGAGCGTAGTGCCAAACGAGCCAAAATACGCTCAATATCACCAATCTGTTTTAAGATCGGTTGCAAGTCTGCATATAAGCCTTGTTCTTTGATTTCACCAATAGAATCTAAGCGTTGATCGAGAGTGCCCAGATTTCGCATTGGTTGATGTAGCCAGCGTTTAAGCATTCGGCTACCCATTGGTGTTGCGGTATGATCGAGAACTTCCGCGAGCGTATTATCGAAACCGCCAGAAAGGTTTTGAGTGATCTCAAGATTACGACGTGTAGCCGCATCTAAGATCACCGAGTGATCTTGGCGATCGAAAGTAAGCGCACGAATGTGTGGCAGAGCGGTTTTTTGAGTGTCTTTGACGTATTGGATCAAGCAACCAGCCGCGCATAATCCCAAGTGAGCATTTTCTACTCCGAAGCCGACTAAATCACGAGTGCCAAATTGCTGGTTCAATTGCTGTTTAGCAGTATCTAATTCAAATTCCCACACGGGGCGACGACGATTACCGTTGCGGTTAGCCATTAAATCAACGGCTTCAAAATCTTCAGGGAATAGAAGTTCACGAGGCGAAGTTCGTTGCAGTTCAGCAGCCATAGCCTCCGCAGTTTCAGGCTCAGTTAGCTGAAAACGACCTGAAGTAATATCTAAAGTCGCATAGCCGAACTTTCCATTTTGTTGGTAAATGGCAGCAATTAAATTATCGATACGCTCAGAAAGTAACGCTTCATCTGTGACGGTTCCGGGGGTGACAATTCGAACGACTTTTCGCTCAACAGGGCCTTTACTGGTCGCAGGGTCTCCAACTTGTTCGCATATCGCAACGGATTCACCTTGCTGAACTAATTTAGCTAAGTAACCTTCAATCGAATGAAATGGCACACCAGCCATTGGAATTGGCTCACCAGCTGAAGCTCCACGTTTCGTCAGTGAGATCTCTAACAGCTGCGAAGCACGTTTGGCATCATCATAAAAAAGTTCGTAGAAATCACCCATGCGATAGAATAATAAGATCTCAGGGTTTTCTGCTTTCAATTTTAGATACTGTTGCATCATCGGAGTGTGTTTTTGATCGACTTTCACGGGCCACTTCTTTAGTTTAGTTCTGTTGAGGCTTAGGATACGTGAATCGAATCCGAGCGAAAAGATGAAATAAGGTTTTACACCATGGAATCTATTAGATTATTAAGCCAAAGAGTCGGCAAATTGCTGTTAGCACATCATCAAGTGATGACTACGGCGGAATCATGTACTGGTGGGGGCGTTGCGACTGCAATTACAGATATTGCGGGCAGTTCGTCGTGGTTTGATCGAGCGTTCGTGACTTACAGTAACGAAGCCAAAATGGAAATGCTTGGCGTACTTCCTGACACTCTTGATGCCTATGGTGCGGTGAGTGAGCCTGTTGTCATTGAAATGGTAACAGGCGCTCTTCTAAATTCTAATGCAACGATTGGTGTTTCAATTAGCGGTATTGCAGGCCCTGGTGGTGGAACTGAGGATAAGCCTGTTGGTACCGTCTGCTTTGCATGGGCAGATAAAGAGCAATGGCAAAACGTAGAAACGTGTCATTTTATTGGAGACCGAGATCAAGTTCGCAAGCTGGCTATTGAGCATGCGCTGATCGTTATGCAAAATCATTTACGAGAAAAGTCGTCTTAGAGTTCATCATCTCTTTGAGAGCTTGATCGGTTAGTTTGAACTAAAACAAAATTATTTTCATACAGGTATAGACACTGTATGAATCAACAGTATAATAAAAATCAATTACTGACACCTAGATAACCCTGAGTGTCTTACCAGATTAAAACACTGCCACTGAATGTGGATCGCGTGGAGAAAGTGATGGACGATAATAAGAAAAAGGCACTATCAGCAGCATTGGGCCAAATTGAGAAACAATTCGGTAAAGGCTCAATCATGCGTTTAGGCGACAATCGCACAATGGACGTAGAGACAATCTCTACAGGTTCATTAGCGTTAGATATCGCTTTGGGTGCTGGTGGTTTACCTATGGGACGTATCGTAGAAGTATACGGTCCTGAGAGTTCAGGTAAGACTACTCTAACATTAGAGCTTATCGCTGCTGCGCAACGTGTTGGAAAAACGTGTGCATTTATCGATGCTGAACACGCTCTTGATCCTATCTATGCGAAAAAGCTAGGTGTTGATATCGATGCATTGCTTGTTTCACAACCAGATACTGGTGAGCAAGCATTAGAGATCTGTGATGCACTTGCGCGTTCTGGTGCAATTGATGTATTGGTTGTCGATTCTGTTGCTGCACTAACACCTAAAGCTGAAATTGAAGGCGAAATGGGCGATAGCCACATGGGTCTTCAAGCTCGTATGCTTTCTCAAGCAATGCGTAAACTAACGGGTAACTTAAAACAGTCTAACTGTATGTGTATCTTCATTAACCAAATTCGTATGAAGATTGGTGTTATGTTTGGTAACCCAGAAACCACAACGGGTGGTAACGCGCTTAAATTCTACGCATCAGTTCGTCTTGATATTCGTCGTACAGGCGCAATTAAAGAAGGCGATGAAGTTGTGGGTAATGAAACTCGCATTAAAGTTGTTAAAAACAAGATTGCAGCACCGTTCAAACAAGCGGAAACTCAAATTCTTTACGGAAAAGGTTTTAACCGTGAAGGTGAGCTGATTGATTTAGGTGTTAAAAATAAATTAGTTGAGAAAGCGGGTGCATGGTACAGCTACCAAGGCGATAAAATTGGCCAAGGTAAAGCGAATTCGGGTAAGTACTTACGTGAGAACCCAGAAGTTGCACTTGAAATCGATACTAAACTACGAGATCTACTGTTAACACCAGTTGTCGTGGAAGAAGAGACAGGGACTGAGTCACCTGAAAACGAAGAGTTATAGAGTGTTCGCTCTTTAATTGTTAATGATATCAAAGCCCTGCAATGCAGGGCTTTGTTGTATTTGAAAAGAATAAAAGCAGACTTTAAACATCGACTTTATAGTGTGATTGCAGCTTTTCATATTCATCGCTTAGTGCTTTTTTATTGAATCTCTTAAAGCACCCTGCCTATTTCTCACCACAACGCATAATCTTTTGCTCGCCTAGTCATTTCAATTTACAATATGGAAAAATACTAACTCGAATATTTCAGGAAGAGCTGCATGTACATGAGCACCGATGAGGTACGCCGCGCGTTCCTTAAGTTCTTTGAAAGCAAAGGACACCAAATTGTAGATAGTTCATCATTAGTTCCAGCTAATGACCCAACGTTACTATTTACCAATGCTGGTATGAACCAGTTCAAAGATTGTTTCTTAGGACTTGAAAAACGTAGCTACACTCGTGCGACAACCTCTCAGCGTTGTGTTCGTGCTGGTGGTAAGCATAACGATCTCGAAAATGTTGGTTTTACCGCTCGTCACCACACCTTTTTTGAAATGCTGGGCAATTTTAGTTTTGGTGATTACTTTAAGCGTGACGCGATTAAATTCGCATGGGAATTTCTAACCGAAGTTCTTCAGCTTCCTGCTGAGCGTCTACTTGTCACTGTATACGAAACCGATGATGAAGCATTCGATATCTGGAATAAAGAGATGGGCATCCCTGCTGATCGCATTGTTCGTATCGGAGATAAAAAAGGTGGAAAACCGTTTGAGTCAGATAACTTCTGGCAAATGGGTGACACTGGGCCTTGTGGTCCAT
Organism: Vibrio sp. 03-59-1; assembly: GCF_013114135.1. NCBI lineage: Bacteria > Pseudomonadati > Pseudomonadota > Gammaproteobacteria > Vibrionales > Vibrionaceae > Vibrio > Vibrio sp. 03-59-1. The sequence goes on along the minus strand of NZ_VTYA01000017.1, from coordinate 4,506 downwards.
GTTCTGAGATCTTCTATGATCACGGTGAACATATTTGGGGTGGCCGCCCAGGTACTCCAGAAGAAGATGGTGACCGATTCATTGAAATTTGGAACAACGTTTTCATGCAGTTCAACCGTCAAGCTGATGGAACAATGGAAGCATTGCCAAAACCATCAGTCGATACAGGTATGGGCATTGAGCGTATTTCTGCAATTATGCAGGGCGTACACTCAAACTATGAAATTGATGTATTCCAAACCTTAATTAAAGCAGCAGCTGAAATTACAGGGCATGAAGACCTGTCAAATCAATCGCTACGAGTAGTCGCTGACCATATTCGTTCATGTGCGTTCTTGATTGTTGATGGCGTAATGCCTTCAAATGAAGGCCGTGGCTATGTTCTACGTCGTATCATTCGTCGTGCCGTTCGTCATGGTAATAAGCTTGGTGCACAAGGTTCATTCTTCCACAAACTTGTTGGTCCATTGGCTGAAGTAATGGGCACAGCAGGCGAAGAGTTGAAGAAACAGCAAGAGCTAGTTGAGAAAGTGTTACGCATTGAAGAAGAGAACTTTAGCCGCACTCTTGAGCGTGGCATGGTGATTCTTAACGAAGCTTTAGACTCCCTTGATGGCAAAGTTCTAGACGGTGAGACCGTATTTAAACTTTATGATACTTATGGTTTCCCTGCTGATCTGACTAACGATGTTGCACGTGAACGTGAATTTACGATTGATGAAGCTGGCTTTGAAAAAGCGATGGAAGCTCAACGTCAACGTGCACGTGAAGCAGGTCAGTTTAATACGGATTACAATGCTTCAATAAAAGTGGATAGCAATACTGAGTTCTGTGGTTACACAGCGACTCAAGGTGACAGCAAGATTGTTGCTATGTTCGTAGATGCTGATGAAGTTGAAACATTAAGTGCAGGTGATAAGGCGATTGTCATTCTGGACCAAACCCCATTTTATGCAGAATCAGGCGGTCAATGTGGTGATGCGGGTACACTTAACACTCAATCTGGCGTATTTAAAGTTGTTGATACACAGAAGCTAGGAAATGCTATTGCTCATCATGGTGAGTTGGTTGAAGGCGTTCTAGCAAAAGAAGATAACGTGTCAGCTAACGTGAATGCAGAGCGTCGTGTTGCGATCTCTCTTAATCACTCAGCAACTCACTTATTACATGAAGCGTTACGCCAAATATTGGGTGATCACGTTGCACAAAAAGGTTCACTAGTTAAAGCGGATAACCTTCGTTTTGACTTCTCAAACCTTGAAGCAGTAACGCCAGCAGAGCTTAAAGAAGTAGAACGCTTAGTGAATGCTCAGATTCGTCGTAACCATACTATTGAAACCAATATTATGGATATTGAATCCGCGAAAGCAAAAGGTGCGATGGCGCTATTCGGTGAAAAATACGATGCAGAAGTTCGCGTACTCTCTATGGGAGATTTCTCTACTGAGCTTTGTGGTGGTATTCACGCGAATAATACTGGTGATATCGGCCTATTTAAGATTACCTCTGAAGGCGGCATCGCGGCTGGTATTCGTCGTATTGAAGCGGTTACTGGCGATTCTGCTTTAGACTTTATTGATTCTCAAAACAAAGCTTATGAAGCGAAAATTGCAGAGTCAGCACAAAAAGCGAAATCTTTGGAAAAAGAAATGCAGTTGCTGAAAGATAAAATGGCAGCAGCAGAAAGTGCCAATATTATGGGCAAAGTGACCGATATTTGCGGTGTGAAAGTGTTAGTTGCTGCTCTTGAAGGCGCGGATAACAAGAACCTTCGTACAATGTTAGACAATACTAAAAATCAGATTGGTAGCGGTATTATTCTTATTGCTAACGTTGCTGATAATAAAGTGGGTCTAATTGCTGGTGTGACGAAAGACCTGACTAGCAAAGTAAAAGCGGGTGATTTAGTTAAAATGGTTGCAGAGCAAGTTGGCGGTAAAGGTGGTGGTCGACCTGATATGGCGCAAGCGGGCGGTACAGACGTAGAAGCCTTACCAGAAGCATTGCAATCTGTTCAAGCTTGGTTAGAAGAGCGTTTATAATTACATTTAACCTCTAAAGTTAATGCCCAATCAAAGATAATTTGATTGGGCATAATTTATTGAGATTAACCAAGTGGTCTAATTGTCGAAGTTAGACTACTTGGTTAATTTTTTTGAACTAAATCTACTATCGATTTAGATGTGTTAATTCATGCGACTGCGGTCCTAGGAAGGTGAAGGCTGGTGAAAAAGCCCATAATTGTGCAAAAATTTGGTGGAACATCTGTAGGCTCTATAGAGAGAATGCATGTGGTGGCAGAACATATCATTAAAGCAAAAAATGATGGTAACCATGTCGTGGTTGTCGTTTCTGCTATGTCAGGTGAGACAAATCGTTTAATAAATTTAGCTCTAGAAGTTGATGACGTGCCTAATGCAAGAGAGCTAGATGTATTACTTTCAGCTGGTGAGCAAATGTCGATGGCTTTACTTGCTATGATCCTGAGTAAATTAGGGTATAGCACGACATCATTGACAGGATCTCAAGCTAAAATATTGACTGATAATCATCATAATAACGCGGCAATTAAACATATTGATACCGGACCTATTACTGAGCTTTTGAACGATGAACAGATCGTGATAGTTGCAGGCTTCCAAGGTATTAATTCCAAAGGGGATATCACTACACTCGGAAGAGGTGGGTCTGATACGAGTGCAGTTACTCTGGCTGGTGCGCTTGAGGCACAAGAGTGTCAAATATTTACAGATGTCGATGGCATTTATACATGTGATCCGCGAGTGGTAAAAAATGCTCGTAAAATTGACTGTATCGACTTTCCTGCAATGAAAGAGATGGCTCGAAAAGGTGCGAAAGTTCTTCATCTTCCATCTGTCTTATACGCTCATCAGTATAACGTGCCACTTAGGGTTCTTTCTACGTTTGAGGTTAACGACGGTAGTTTAGTTAGTGGAGACTCTTCTGAACGCTTAATTTCAGGGCTGGCATTAGAACACAGTTTGGTCATGATCCACGTTGAGCATTCGACGAGTGAAGCATTACAAAAGCAGTGTCAGATGCTGGGTATTGAAATATGGAGTGTGATCCAGGAAACAGATTGGACAGGAGTGGTCATTAAACAAGATGCTTACGCCAAGTTAGGGCTAGTTTTTGATGAGAAAATCCGTAATAGTGAAGCGGTAAGCTTGCTCACAGTTGTTGGTACTCAAGCGCAAAGAGTGCTGTCGGCGTCGATCGAGTTACTATTAGATCATGGAATCGATGTTCATCATCATTTTACAGAGCAGCGATCATTAATGCTGGTTTTGTGTCCAACTGTAGTTGAGAAAGCGGCTAACATACTTCATGATGCATATATAACGGAGCACGAAACCGAACTATTTCAGCAAAATCAGATGCATTTTGGTTAAATAAACAAATAGACAGTTTACGAAAATATAACTTTTGTTGATAATGGTTTCGTAGCAAGATAATTCAGAGATTACTCAAGGAGCAAAGAATGCTAATTTTGACTCGCCGTGTTGGCGAAACACTGATGATTGGTGATGAAGTGACAGTTACTGTGCTAGGTGTAAAAGGTAACCAAGTACGTATCGGTGTTAATGCACCGAAAGAAGTATCTGTTCACCGTGAAGAAATCTACATGCGCATTCAAGCAGAGAAAGGTAACGGCAACGTTACAACAGGCAACTACTAATTGGGTAGTGTTTGAGAAAAGGCTGGCAAATTTGCTGGCCTTTTTTGTGCGCGTAATTAAGTAGATAAGAACGAGAAACTTTCAAATGAAACCTACCTCGCAATTTGTCGATGTTTTTTCAGTTACACTGCTATTCGAGGCGTCAATCTCGACTTTAACGTGCGATTTTTCAACGCTTTGATTAAATAGGCAACGGTTGAGGTTTTTTTTGCAGTTTTTGCCAAGAAAATGTTTGACATATTTTTGGTAAATCGTAATATGTGCCTCCTCAAGACGGTGAGGTGGCCGAGAGGCTGAAGGCGCTCCCCTGCTAAGGGAGTATACGGTTTGTAGCCGTATCGAGGGTTCGAATCCCTCCTTCACCGCCATTCTTGAGACGTTGACTTACTTAGGTAAAGAAACAATTAGTGCGCGCGTAGCTCAGCTGGATAGAGTACCTGGCTACGAACCAGGCGGTCGGAGGTTCGAATCCTCCCGCGCGCACCATTATCTCCTTTGCAAGAGATAAAACAGTGAATATACAACGGTGAGGTGGCCGAGAGGCTGAAGGCGCTCCCCTGCTAAGGGAGTATACGGTTTGTAGCCGTATCGAGGGTTCGAATCCCTCCTTCACCGCCATTCATTGTATGCCCTTAGGGCTTTTTTTGTTTCGTAAGAAATGGAATGTGATAAGCTTCACAATAATTCTTTAGCAGGAATTACAGTGCGCGCGTAGCTCAGCTGGATAGAGTACCTGGCTACGAACCAGGCGGTCGGAGGTTCGAATCCTCCCGCGCGCACCATTATTACTCTCGTAAGAGAGGCAA
>NZ_VTYA01000016.1:0-81600 GCF_013114135.1 Vibrio sp. 03-59-1 | reverse complement strand
ATGACGGTTGAGCTAATCGCTCCAATCGCAATGGACGACGGTCTACGCTTCGCAATCCGTGAAGGTGGCCGTACAGTTGGTGCTGGTGTTGTTGCTAAAATCTTCGCTTAATTTCGAATGATTTTGCACTCTTATTATTAAGAGCCGCATTGATGAAAAAAGGAAGCTTCGGCTTCCTTTTTTATTGTTGGTAATGAATTCCCCTCTGAATTTTCCTCGATATAAAGTTTAAAATGCTTCTTCGATTATTTTTTCACCCAAACTATTGCATCCTAAACTGTGATCTGTATAATGCATCGCACTGGTTAAGCCAGTTGTGAACCAATAAGCATCGAGGAGCAAAACCTATTAGGTTTTGGTAATGTATACTCAGCTCATGTTCGCGGTTAATATTAATTAGTTTACTAATTATAGTTAGCTGACAATGTGTCCTAATTTTGGATACTACGGTTTCACATAAATCAATCGGCATTCACTCGTCTTAACGAGTTTGAGTGGCGATATTGTTTGTGTAATTTATTAAACTGGAGCTCTGTCTCATGCAGAACCAACGTATTCGTATCCGTCTAAAGGCGTTTGATTACAAGCTAATCGATCAGTCTACAGCGGAAATCGTTGAAACAGCAAAACGTACCGGCGCACAGGTTCGTGGTCCTATTCCACTACCTACTCGTAAAGAGCGTTTTACTATTCTTGTCTCTCCACACGTTAACAAAGATGCTCGTGACCAGTACGAAATCCGTACTCACAAGCGTTTGATCGATATCGTTGAGCCAACAGATAAAACTGTTGATGCTCTAATGCGTCTTGATCTAGCTGCTGGCGTTGATGTACAAATTAGCCTAGGTTAAGGGAGATTAGAATAATGATTGGTCTAGTCGGACGTAAAGTGGGTATGACCCGCGTATTTACCGAAGAAGGCGTTTCTATCCCAGTAACTGTTGTTGAGGTTGAAGCGAACCGTGTTTCTCAAGTTAAAACACTTGAAAAAGACGGCTACGCAGCAATCCAAGTAACTGCTGGTACTAAGAAAGCTAACCGTGTATCTAAGCCAGAAGCTGGTCACTTTGCGAAAGCAGGTGTTGAAGCGGGCCGCGGTCTTTGGGAATTCCGTTTAGAAAACGGAGAAGAGTTTGAAGTTGGCGCTGAGCTAAACGTAGAACTTTTCAATGAAATTAAAAAAGTAGACGTTACTGGCACATCTAAAGGTAAAGGCTTCCAAGGCGTAGTTAAGCGTTGGAATTTCTCTACACAAGATATGACTCACGGTAACTCTTTGTCTCACCGTGCACCGGGTTCAATTGGCCAATGTCAAACTCCAGGTCGCGTGTTTAAAGGCAAAAAAATGGCAGGTCACATGGGAGCTGAGCGTGTAACGACTCAAAACCTAGAGATCGTACGTGTTGACGCTGAGCGTAATCTACTCCTTATTAAAGGTGCAGTACCAGGCTCAACAGGTGGCAACGTGATCGTCAAACCTGCTGTTAAAGCATAACGTCTAGGAGTAAGTAATGGAATTGATGGTTAAAGGTGCCGATGCACTAACTGTTTCCGAGACTACTTTCGGACGTGACTTTAACGAAGCTCTAGTACACCAAGTGGTTGTTGCATATGCAGCAGGTGCTCGTCAAGGTACTCGTGCTCAAAAGACTCGTTCTGAAGTATCTGGCGGCGGTGCTAAGCCATGGCGTCAAAAAGGTACTGGCCGCGCTCGTGCTGGTACAATTCGTAGCCCAATCTGGCGTTCAGGTGGTGTTACTTTTGCTGCGAAACCACAAGATCACAGCCAAAAAGTTAACAAGAAAATGTACCGCGGTGCTATGAAGAGCATTCTTTCTGAGCTAGTTCGTCAAGAGCGTTTAATCGTTGTTGATAACTTCTCTGTAGAAGCTCCAAAGACAAAAGAATTAGTAGCTAAGCTTAATGAACTTGAGCTAAGTGACGTTCTGATTGTAACTGGCGAAGTAGATGAGAATCTATTCTTAGCTGCTCGTAACCTATACAAAGTTGATGCACGTGACGTTGCTGGTATTGATCCAGTATCTCTAATTGCATTCAACAAGGTTCTAATGACTGCTGACGCAGTTAAGCAAGTTGAGGAGATGCTGGCATGATCACTGAAGAGCGTCTACTAAAAGTTCTACGTGCTCCACACATCTCTGAAAAAGCAACTATGGCAGCTGAAAAAGCGAACACTATCGTTTTTAAAGTAGCTAAAGATGCGACTAAGAAAGAGATCAAAGCAGCTGTAGAAAAGCTATTTGAAGTTGAAGTTAAGTCAGTAAATACTCTTGTTCTCAAGGGTAAGACCAAACGTCAAGGTATGCGTGAAGGCCGTCGTTCAGACGTTAAGAAAGCCTACGTTACTTTGAAAGAAGGTCAAGATCTTGACTTCGTTGGCGGTGCGGAATAACAGGAGTAGTTAAAAATGGCTATTGTTAAATGTAAGCCGACTTCCCCTGGTCGTCGTCACGTCGTTAAAGTTGTTAACGCTGACCTTCACAAGGGTAAGCCATACGCTCCACTTTTAGAGAAAAACTCTAAAAATGGTGGTCGTAACAACAACGGTCGTATTACAGTACGTCACATCGGTGGTGGTCATAAACATCATTACCGTTTAATTGACTTTAAACGTACTAAAGACGGTATTCCAGCGAAAGTTGAACGTCTAGAATACGATCCAAACCGTAGCGCTAACATCGCTCTAGTTCTGTACGCAGACGGTGAGCGTCGTTACATTATTGCACCAAAAGGTGTTCAAGCTGGTGATCAGATCCAATCTGGTGCGGATGCAGCAATTAAAGCAGGTAACACTCTGCCAATGCGCAACATCCCAGTAGGTTCTACTGTACACTGTGTTGAACTTAAACCTGGTAAAGGTGCACAACTAGCTCGTTCGGCTGGTGCTTATGCTCAAATCGTTGCTCGCGACGGTGCATACGTAACTATCCGTCTACGTTCTGGTGAAATGCGCAAAGTACTTTCTGAAGGCCGTGCAACTATCGGTGAAGTTGGTAACTCTGAGCATATGCTACGTGAACTTGGTAAAGCTGGTGCTAACCGCTGGCGCGGTGTTCGTCCTACCGTCCGCGGTGTGGTTATGAACCCAGTTGATCACCCACACGGTGGTGGTGAAGGTCGCACATCTGGCGGTCGTCACCCTGTATCACCTTGGGGTATGCCTACTAAAGGCTTCAAGACTCGTAAGAATAAATCTACTGACAAGTACATTGTACGTCGTCGTAATAAGTAATCTATAAAGAGGAATCGCCATGCCACGTTCTCTCAAGAAAGGTCCTTTCATTGACCTACACTTGCTGAAGAAGGTAGAGAAAGCGGTGGAAAGCGGAGACAAAAAGCCTATTAAGACTTGGTCCCGTCGCTCAATGATCATCCCAACAATGATTGGTTTGACCATCGCTGTCCATAATGGTCGTCAGCACGTACCAGTTTTCGTTACCGAAGAAATGATCGGTCACAAACTGGGCGAATTCGCACCAACTCGCACTTATCGCGGCCATGCTGCAGATAAGAAAGCTAAGAAGCGTTAAGGAGTAGATGATGGAAGCACTAGCTAAACATAACTTTGCTCGCATTTCGCCTCAGAAAGCTCGCTTAGTTGCAGACCAAATTCGCGGTAAATCTGTTGATCAGGCTCTAGAAATTTTAACATTCAGCAACAAAAAAGCTGCTGTGTTAATCAAGAAAGTTCTTGAATCAGCAATCGCCAACGCGGAACACAACGAAGGTGCAGATATTGATGATCTTAATGTCGCTAAAATCTTCGTAGATGAAGGCCCTATCATGAAGCGCATTATGCCTCGTGCTAAAGGTCGTGCGGATCGTATCTTGAAGCGTTCAAGCCACATCAGCATCGTTGTAGCTGATCGCTAGAGACTAGGAGAGTAAGCAATGGGTCAGAAAGTACATCCTAATGGTATTCGTCTTGGCATCGTCAAGCCTTGGAATGCTACATGGTTTGCTAATACCAAAGATTTCGCTGCCAACCTAGACGGCGACTTCAAGGTACGTCAGTTCCTAACTAAAGAACTGAAAAAAGCGTCTCTTTCACGTATCGTTATCGAACGTCCTGCTAAGAGTGTTCGTGTGACTATTCACACAGCTCGTCCAGGCGTTGTTATCGGTAAGAAAGGCGAAGACGTTGAGAAGCTACGCGCAGCTGTAGCTAAAATTGCAGGCGTACCAGCACAAATCAACATCGCTGAAGTACGTAAGCCTGAGCTAGACGGTCAACTTGTGGCTGATAGCATCGCATCTCAACTAGAACGTCGTGTGATGTTCCGTCGCGCTATGAAGCGTGCGGTACAGAATGCTATGCGTCTAGGCGCTAAAGGCATCAAAGTACAAGTAGGCGGCCGTTTAGGCGGTGCTGAAATTGCACGTTCTGAGTGGTATCGTGAAGGTCGTGTACCTCTACATACTCTACGTGCTGACATTGATTACGCAACTTCTTCGGCTCACACCCAATACGGTGTGATCGGCATTAAAGTTTGGATCTTCAAAGGTGAGATTCTAGACGGAATGCCTGCTGCTAACGCAGTAGAGCCAAAGGCTGATAAGCCTAAGAAGCAGCGTAAAGGCCGTAAGTAAGGAGTCGAGACATGCTACAACCTAAACGTACTAAGTTCCGCAAGGTTATGACAGGTCGCAACCGTGGTCTAGCTAAAGGTACTGATGTAAGCTTCGGCGAATTCGGTCTTAAAGCTATTGGCCGTGGTCGTCTGACTGCTCGTCAAATTGAAGCGGCACGTCGTGCAATGACACGTCACGTTAAGCGTCAAGGTCAAATCTGGATCCGTGTGTTCCCAGACAAACCAATCACAGAAAAACCACTTGAAGTTCGTCAAGGTAAGGGTAAAGGTAACGTTGAGTACTGGGTAGCCCAAATCCAACCTGGAAAGGTAATGTACGAGATGGGTGGTGTACCTGAAGAATTGGCACGTGAAGCGTTCCGCCTAGCGGCTCGTAAACTGCCTTTCAAAACTACCTTTGTAACTAAGCAGGTGATGTGATGAAAGCACAAGATCTACGCGAAAAAAACGTTGAAGAGCTAAATGCAGAGCTTTTGGGTTTGCTACGTGAACAGTTCAACTTGCGCATGCAAGCTGCTACTGGTCAACTACAGCAGACTCATACTCTAAAAACTGTTCGTCGTGATATCGCACGTGTGAAAACTGTTTTGACTGAGAAGGCAGACGCATAATGAGCGAACAAAGTCGTACACAACAAGGTCGTGTTATTAGCGATAAGATGGATAAATCTATCGTTGTTGCTATCGAGCGCGTGGTAAAACACCCAGTTTACGGTAAATACGTAAAGCGCACGACCAAAGTACACGCACATGATGAAAACAACGAATGTCGTCTAGGCGACTCAGTTGAAATTCATGAGTGTCGTCCACTGTCTAAGACTAAGTCTTGGGCATTGGTAAAAGTTATCGAAAAGGCGAAGATTTAATCTCGCTTATTCAATAACTTCCAAGCGGCTCCAAAATAATTTTGGGGCCGCTTGTTTTTTGTCTACCCAATCACAAAAAAGGGTGGTACAATTCGCGTCCCTTTTAAAGAGGCAGCCCGACCCGTGATGGGTCTAGTTTTAATATTTAGCGGAGCACTAACATGATCCAAATGCAAAGTACACTCGACGCTGCGGATAACTCCGGCGCTCGTAGAGTAATGTGTATTAAGGTTCTGGGTGGCTCTCACCGCCGTTATGCACATATCGGAGACATCATTAAAGTTACTGTTAAGGAAGCAATTCCTCGCGGTAAAGTTAAAAAAGGTGATGTTCTTAAGGCGGTTGTAGTGCGCACCCGTAAAGGCGTTCGTCGTCCAGACGGTTCTGTCATTCGCTTCGACCGTAATGCTTGCGTATTGTTGAACGACACTACTGAGCAACCAGTCGGTACACGTATCTTTGGGCCAGTGACTCGTGAACTTCGTAACTCGAAATTCATGAAGATTGTTTCACTAGCACCTGAAGTTCTGTAAGGAGCGTTACAAAATGGCAGCTAAAATCCGTCGTAATGACGAAGTAATCATTCTTGCTGGTAAAGATAAAGGCAAGAAAGGTAAGGTAACTAAGGTTCTGACAACTGGTAAAGTTATCGTTGAAGGTATCAACCTTGTGAAAAAGCACCAAAAGCCGGTTCCGGCTCTAGGTCAGCAAGGTGGCATCGTTGAACAAGAAGCAGCAATTGATGCTTCTAACGTTGCAATCTTTAACGCGGCTACTGGTAAAGCAGACCGTATCGGTTTCCGTATCGAAGATGGTAAGAAAGTTCGTTTCTTTAAATCTAACGGCGAAATCGTTTCTAACTAATAGAAGTAATTTGGAGTTCTACTATGGCGAAACTGCATGATTACTACAAGTCGTCTGTAGTCGCTGAACTTACCAAAGAGTTCAGCTACACAAGCGTCATGCAAGTCCCTAGGATTGATAAAATCACCCTAAACATGGGCGTTGGTGAAGCAATCAACGATAAGAAACTACTAGAAAATGCAGCATCTGATATGGCAACGATCTCTGGTCAAAAGCCGCTTATCACTAAAGCTCGCAAATCTGTAGCTGGTTTCAAAATTCGTGAAGGCTACCCAATCGGTTGTAAAGTAACCTTGCGTGGCGAGCGTATGTGGGAGTTCTTAGAGCGTTTAATCTCTATTGCTCTTCCACGTGTACGTGATTTCCGTGGTGTTAGCGCTAAGTCTTTTGACGGACGCGGTAACTACAGCATGGGCGTTCGCGAGCAAATCATCTTTCCGGAAATCGACTACGATAAAGTCGATCGTGTCCGCGGTCTTGATATTACTATCACGACGACTGCAGGCTCCGATGAGGAAGGCCGTGCTTTGCTGGCTGCCTTTAACTTCCCATTCCGTAAGTAAGGTGAAGGGTTACTGTTATGGCTAAACAATCAATGAAAGCACGTGAAGTTAAACGTGCGAAGCTAGTAGCTAAGTTCGCTGAAAAGCGTTCTGCGTTAAAAGCTCTTATTAGCGATGTAAACGCATCTGAAGAAGATCGTTGGAATGCAGTTCTTAAACTGCAAGCTCTTCCTCGTGATTCAAGTGCATCACGTCAGCGTAACCGTTGCAACCAAACTGGTCGCCCACACGGTTTCCTACGTAAATTCGGTCTAAGCCGTATTAAGGTTCGCGAAGCTTGCATGAAAGGCGAGATTCCGGGTCTTCGTAAGGCTAGCTGGTAATTGCCACTTAATCATTTGGAGTAAATCTTATGAGCATGCAAGATCCGATTTCGGATATGCTGACCCGCGTTCGTAACGGTCAATCAGCAAATAAAGTTGCTGTGAAAATGCCTTCTTCAAAGCTTAAAGTTGCAATTGCTGCATTACTTAAAGCTGAAGGTTATATCGCTGAATTCGCTGTTGAAGGCGAAGTAAAACCAGAGCTAGAAGTTACACTTAAGTACTTCCAAGCTAAACCTGTAATCGAGCAAATCCAACGTGTATCACGTCCTGGTCTTCGCGTCTATAAAAATAAAGACTCGTTACCGTCTGTGATGGGTGGTCTGGGTATTGCTGTAGTGTCCACTTCCAAGGGTCTGATGTCTGACCGTGCTGCTCGTAAAGCAGGTCTTGGTGGTGAAATCATCTGCTACGTAGCTTAATAGGAGTAGGATATGTCTCGTGTTGCTAAGGCACCTGTTGCAATTCCTGCCGGCGTAGAGTTGAAACTAAACGGCCAGGAAATCACTGTTAAAGGTGGTAAAGGTGAACTAACTCGCGTTCTAAACAACGCTGTAGTTATCTCACAGGAAGATAACACCATTACGTTCGGTCCACGCGAAGGCGTAGCTAACGCATGGGCACAAGCAGGCACAGCACGTGCTCTTGTGAACAATATGGTTGTTGGTGTTACTGAAGGCTTTACTAAGAAGCTGACCCTTAAGGGTGTAGGTTACCGTGCTGCTATGAAAGGCAACGCTGTAGGCCTAACTTTGGGCTTCTCACACCCTGTAGAGCATGCTCTACCAGAAGGTGTTAAAGCTGAATGTCCAAGTCAAACTGAGATCGTTATTACTGGTTGTGATAAACAACTAGTAGGTCAAGTTGCGGCTGACATTCGTTCTTACCGTGAGCCTGAACCTTATAAAGGTAAAGGTGTTCGTTACGCAGATGAAAATGTGCGTACTAAAGAAGCTAAGAAGAAGTAAGGTAACACTATGGATAAGAAAGCATCTCGCATCCGTCGTGCTACACGTGCGCGTCGTAAGATTGCGGAACTGGGTGCAACTCGCCTAGTAGTACACCGTACTCCTCGTCACGTGTATGCTCAGGTTATTGCATCAAATGGCTCTGAGGTTATCGCTGCAGCTTCTACCGTAGAAAAAGCGATCCGTGAGCAAGTTAAGAATACTGGTAACGTAGACGCTGCTGCAGCTGTAGGTAAAGCTATTGCTGAGCGCGCAATCGAAAAAGGCATTTCAAATGTTGCTTTCGATCGTTCTGGTTTCCAATACCACGGTCGAGTAGCGGCGCTAGCAGATTCTGCTCGCGAAGCTGGTCTGAAATTCTAAGGTAGGGTTGGAAGATGGCTAAAGAACAACAACAAGCTAGTGATTTGCAAGAAAAACTAATCGCTGTTAACCGTGTTTCTAAAACGGTTAAAGGTGGTCGAATCATGAGCTTCACTGCACTAACAGTAGTTGGTGACGGTAATGGTCGCATTGGTTTCGGTTACGGCAAAGCTCGTGAAGTACCAGCTGCGATTCAAAAAGCAATGGAAAAAGCGCGTCGTAACATGGTTACTATCGCACTTAACGAAGGCACACTTCACCACGCGGTGAAAGGTCGTCATTCGGGCTCTAAGATCTACATGCAGCAAGCTGCAGAAGGTACAGGTATCATCGCCGGTGGCGCGATGCGTGCAGTACTTGAAGTTGTAGGTGTACGTAACGTATTAGCAAAAGCTTACGGTTCTACTAACCCAATCAACGTTGTTCGCGCAACGATTGCTGGTCTAGCAGACGTTAAGTCACCAGAAATGGTTGCAGCTAAACGTGGTCTAACCGTTAAAACAATTTCGGAGTAAGAACCATGGCTAATACTATTAAAGTGACTCAAACTAAGAGCTCAATTGGTCGCCTACCTAAGCACAAAGCGTGCTTGAAAGGTTTAGGCCTTCGTCGCATCAACCATACAGTAGAACTTGAAGATACACCGTGTATTCGCGGTATGATCAACAAGGTTTACTACATGGTTAAGATTGAGGAGTAATCAGAATGCGTTTGAATACTCTATCACCGGCTGCTGGCTCTAAACCTTCTAAGAAGCGTGTAGGTCGTGGTATCGGTTCTGGCCTTGGTAAAACAGGTGGCCGCGGCCACAAAGGTCAAAAATCACGCTCTGGCGGTTCTGTTCGTCCAGGTTTTGAAGGCGGTCAAATGCCTTTGAAACAGCGTCTACCTAAATTCGGTTTCACATCTCGTAAGAGCCTTGTGACTGCTGAAATTCGTCTAGCTGAGCTAGCGAATGTTACTGGTGACGTAGTTGACTTGAACAGCCTTAAAGCGGCTAACTTAGTAACTAAGAACATCGAATTTGTAAAAATCGTACTTTCTGGTGAACTAAGCAAAGCTGTGACTGTTAAAGGTCTACGCGTGACTAAAGGCGCTAAAGCTGCAATCGAAGCTGCAGGCGGTAAAATCGAGGAATAATCTCGAGGAACGAGGTACAGATGGCTAAGAAACCAGGACAAGATTTTCGTAGTGCTCAGAGCGGTTTAAGTGAATTAAAGTCGCGCTTGTTATTCGTAATATGTGCACTTTTAGTATTCCGAGCCGGTTCTTTTGTGCCGATTCCTGGTATTGACGCAGCTGTACTTGCCGATTTGTTCGAGCAGCAAAAAGGTACCATCGTAGAAATGTTTAACATGTTCTCCGGTGGTGCTCTTGAGCGTGCATCTATATTAGCATTGGGCATCATGCCGTATATTTCGGCATCTATTGTTGTCCAATTGCTAACTGTAGTTCATCCAGCGTTAGCGGAACTCAAAAAAGAGGGTGAAGCAGGCCGTCGTAAGATAAGCCAATATACGCGTTATGGCACGCTTGTACTTGCAACGTTCCAAGCTATAGGTATCGCAACAGGCCTACCAAACATGGTCGATAATCTGGTTGTTATCAACCAAACCATGTTTACGCTTATTGCTACCGTGAGTTTAGTAACTGGTACCATGTTTTTGATGTGGTTAGGTGAACAAATTACAGAGCGTGGAATCGGTAATGGTATTTCAATACTAATTTTTGCAGGTATTGTTGCAGGGTTGCCTTCGGCAATCGGACAAACAATTGAGCAAGCGCGTCAAGGTGAATTGCACGTACTTCTTCTATTGTTTATTGCGGTATTATCTTTTGCTGTTATCTACTTCGTAGTTTTCATGGAGCGTGGTCAACGTCGTATCGTCGTTAATTATGCAAAACGTCAACAAGGTCGTAAGGTATTCGCAGCACAAAGTTCTCACTTGCCACTTAAAATTAATATGGCAGGTGTAATACCAGCAATTTTTGCATCAAGTATTATCTTGTTCCCAGGAACATTGGCTCAATGGTTTGGTCAAAATGGTGAGAGCAGCGCATTCGGTTGGTTAACTGATGTGTCTTTGGCTCTTAGCCCTGGTCAACCGTTGTATGTAATGCTTTATGCTGCTGCAATTATTTTCTTCTGTTTCTTTTATACAGCGTTGGTGTTTAACCCACGTGAAACAGCGGATAACTTGAAGAAGTCAGGTGCATTCGTACCCGGCATCCGCCCAGGTGAGCAGACAGCGAAATATATCGATAAAGTGATGACTAGACTAACCTTAGCTGGTGCTCTATACATTACTTTTATATGTCTGATTCCTGAGTTCATGATGGTCGCTTGGAACGTACGTTTCTATTTTGGCGGCACATCACTACTTATCGTAGTGGTAGTTATCATGGATTTCATGGCACAGGTACAGACTCATCTGATGTCACAACAGTATGATTCTGTGTTGAAAAAAGCGAATCTGAAAGGTTACGGCCGTTAATTCGGTTGTAGAAGTTCAGTTCCAATTACGGAGTTTAGCAATGAAAGTTCGTGCTTCCGTTAAAAAAATCTGCCGTAACTGTAAAGTTATCAAGCGCAACGGTGTTGTGCGCGTAATTTGCAGTGAGCCAAAGCACAAACAGCGCCAAGGCTAATTAGCAGAAATTTTTACTTGAAATATAAGGGTTGGTCGAGTATATTCCTCGGCCTACCTTTTGCGTGCAAAAGAAGTAGTATGCCGCAGCGTATCCTCGACGGGCTTTGCTGCGGATAATTCTTTATTAAAGTACCTAGGAGTGAATAGTGGCCCGTATAGCAGGCATTAACATTCCTGATCAAAAACATGCTGTGATTGCACTTACTGCAATCTTCGGCATCGGTAAGACCCGTTCTCAAGCTATTTTAGCTGAAGTGGGTATTGCTGAGAATGTTAAGATCAGTGAACTAACTGAAGAGCAGATCGATCAACTGCGTGATGGTGTAGCTAAGTACACTGTAGAAGGTGATCTACGTCGTGAAGTATCGATGAACATCAAGCGTCTTATGGACCTTGGCTGTTACCGCGGTCTTCGTCATCGTCGCAGTCTACCACTACGTGGACAGCGTACTAAAACCAACGCTCGCACCCGTAAGGGTCCGCGCAAGCCGATCAAGAAATAGTCGGATAAGGTAGAGTACAATGGCAAAACAACCAACTCGCGCGCGTAAGCGCGTACGCAAGCAAGTCGCAGATGGCGTAGCGCACATCCATGCTTCTTTTAACAATACCATCGTAACCATCACTGACCGTCAAGGTAACGCACTAGCTTGGGCTACTGCAGGTGGTTCTGGTTTCCGCGGTTCTCGCAAATCTACTCCGTTCGCAGCACAAGTTGCAGCTGAACGTTGTGGTGAAATGGCTAAAGAATATGGCCTAAAGAACTTGGAAGTTATGGTTAAGGGTCCAGGTCCAGGTCGTGAATCTACTGTTCGCGCACTGAACGCTGCTGGTTTCCGTATCACAAACATTGTAGATGCGACTCCTATCCCTCATAACGGTTGTCGTCCACCTAAGAAACGTCGCGTATAACGTTCACGTTTCTAGGAATATTGGAGAAGAATCATGGCAAGATATTTGGGTCCTAAGCTGAAGCTTAGTCGTCGCGAAGGCACTGACTTATTCCTTAAGTCTGGTGTTCGTGCGATTGATACCAAGTGTAAAATTGATAACGCACCAGGTGTACACGGCGCTCGTCGCGGTCGTTTATCTGAGTACGGTGTTCAGCTTCGTGAGAAGCAAAAAGTACGTCGTATCTATGGCGTTCTAGAAAAACAATTCCGTAACTACTACAAAGAAGCTGCGCGTCTTAAAGGCAATACAGGTGCAAACCTACTTCAGCTTCTTGAAGGTCGTCTTGATAACGTAGTTTACCGTATGGGCTTTGGCGCTACTCGTGCTGAATCTCGTCAACTAGTTAGCCACAAAGCTATCCTAGTTAACGGTAAAGTTGTTAACGTTCCTTCTTTCAAAGTAGATGCTAATGACGTTGTGTCAATTCGTGAGAAAGCTAAACAGCAATCTCGCATTAAAGCAGCTCTAGAAGTTGCTGAACAACGTGAAAAAGCAACTTGGATTGAAGTCGATGCTGGCAAAATGGAAGGTACATTCAAGCGTATGCCTGAACGTTCTGACTTATCAGCTGACATCAACGAACACTTGATCGTCGAACTTTACTCTAAGTAAGGTTAAACTAAAGAGAGGACACAATGCAGGGTTCTGTAACAGAATTTCTTAAGCCACGTCTTGTTGACATCGAACAGATCAATACAACACATGCAAAAGTAACTCTTGAGCCATTAGAGCGTGGCTTTGGCCACACTCTAGGTAATGCGCTTCGCCGCATTCTACTATCTTCTATGCCGGGTTGTGCCGTAACAGAAGTAGAGATTGAAGGTGTACTACATGAGTACAGCACTAAAGAAGGCGTTCAAGAAGATGTTCTTGAAATTCTTCTAAACCTTAAAGGTTTGGCTGTGCTTGTTGCCGAAGGCAAAGATGAAGTGTTTATTACGCTTAACAAATCAGGCTCAGGCCCTGTTGTTGCAGGTGACATCACCCATGATGGTGATGTAGAGATCGCTAATCCTGAACACGTTATTTGTCATCTAACTGATGACAACGCTGAGATCGCTATGCGTATCAAAGTTGAACGTGGTCGTGGTTACGTTCCAGCTTCAGCTCGTATCCATACTGAAGAAGATGAGCGTCCAATCGGTCGTCTACTTGTTGATGCTACTTACAGCCCAGTCGATAAAATCGCCTATGCAGTAGAAGCAGCACGTGTAGAACAACGTACAGATTTAGACAAGCTTGTTATCGATATGGAAACGAACGGTACTCTAGAACCTGAGGAAGCGATTCGTCGCGCAGCTACTATTTTAGCTGAGCAACTGGACGCGTTCGTAGATCTTCGTGATGTACGTGTACCTGAGGAGAAGGAAGAGAAGCCGGAATTCGATCCAATCCTACTGCGTCCTGTAGACGATCTTGAACTAACAGTTCGCTCTGCTAACTGTTTGAAGGCAGAAGCGATTCACTACATCGGTGATCTAGTGCAGCGTACTGAGGTTGAGTTACTTAAAACTCCAAACCTTGGTAAGAAGTCTCTTACTGAAATTAAAGATGTTCTTGCTTCACGTGGACTGTCTCTGGGCATGCGCCTAGAAAACTGGCCACCAGCGTCTATTGCTGAAGATTAATCGTAAAAGTTAGAAGGATTAGGTCATGCGCCATCGTAAGAGTGGTCGTCAACTCAACCGCAACAGCAGTCATCGTAAAGCGATGTTCAGCAACATGGCTAGCTCTCTTGTTCGTCACGAAGTTATCAAAACTACCGTGCCTAAAGCAAAAGAACTACGTCGCGTAATTGAGCCTTTGATTACCCTAGCTAAGACAGACAGTGTTGCTAACCGTCGTCTTGCATTTGCACGCACTCGTGATAACGAAGTTGTTGCAAAATTGTTTAACGAACTTGGACCGCGTTTCGCGGCACGCCAAGGCGGTTACACTCGCATTCTTAAATGTGGTTTCCGTACTGGTGACAAAGCTCCAATGGCATACATTGAGCTTGTAGATCGCCCAGCTGCTGAAGAAGCTGCTGAGTAATCAGTTCGATAAAATAAAAGCCGAGCATTTATGCTCGGCTTTTTTGTACCCCAAAGAAAAGTTATTACTGTCTAGGTCATTAAGGCTATTAGGTTATCTAGGCTATTTAGGTTTTCAGGCTATCTAGTAGCCGCCAACCAACAAATTGATAGCAACCAACACGTTCGACGTAACAACATGCTTCTTGTTGATATTAGAAGCGATAAGTTAATTTTACTCAGCCCAAAGCCCTGTTACTGATTCCAATAGACCTGATGTCGCCCCTTGTTTGGCAAGATAGTCGATAATGACAGGTGCAAATTGCGCAATCATTCCAGGATCTAAGCCTAAAGTGCTGAAAACATTTTTTACAGCATCGATGTTTCCAACCATACTCATTAATCCTGAGGTTCCGCCTGTTAATGCCGACATTCCTGGGATAAGGCTTGAAAGCTCACTCTTATCATCACTGCCTAAACTACTGTTCGCCAAAGCAAGAAGAGCACCAGCACCACCTGCTGCCTGTTCGTTTGAAATAGGGAGTTGAGAAGTCAGTAATGAGGTGAGAGGTGACTCTTCAGATGCCGAGTTTGTTTGTGTTAGTGTATTTGTGACCATCGAGGATAAATCCGTTGCTGGGTCATCATCTGATTTTGAGCCAAAGCCAAAAAAAGCGTAACTGGGTGCGGAGCATAGAGAGAAACATATTGCTGCAGTACATAAGCGTCTATTCATTTTGAACTCTTGTCGTCGATTGTTATTACTTTTATTTTAGACGAAAAAAAGCGACGCAATTGCGTCGCTTTGATTTTTTATTAATTCTAAGAATTAAAGAATAGCTAGAAGCTCAACTTCAAACACAAGAGCTGCAAAAGGAGGGATTGCAGCGCCAGCGCCACGCTCACCATATGCAAGATCTTGTGGGATGTATAGTTTCCACTTAGAGCCAACAGGCATCATTTGTAGAGCTTGTACCCAACCTTGGATTACGCCAGTTACTGGGAATTCTGCAGGTTGACCACGAGAAACAGAGCTGTCAAAAACAGTACCGTCAGTTAGCTCACCGTGGTAATGAACACGAACTTGCTTGTCAGAAGTTGGAATTTCGCCAGTACCTTCTGTAAGGATTTCGTATTGTAGACCAGACTCAAGAACCGTTACTTCTGAACGAAGAGCGTTGTCAGTTAGGAATGCTTCACCGTCTGCTGCTGCTACTTTAGCAAGCTCTTGACGTGCTGCTTCACCACGAGTGTGTAGCTCTTGCAGTGCGTTGTTGATTTCGTCAACTTCGATAGCTGGCATGTCACCAACTAGTGCTGTTGCGATACCAGCAGCGATAGCGTCAACGTTAAGACCTTCAAGACCAGAACCCGCTAGTTGTTGGCCCATTTGTAGACCGATGCCGTAGCTTGCTTTTTGCTCTACTGTTTCAAATTTTACTTCAGACATGAATGTCACTCTTTATTTGTACAAAGAAAAGAGAAAGGATACCAGTATTAAACCGAGGAGGAAACGCTAAAGCCTCTTTCGAACAGGAAAAGGCACACGATGTGACATTACTCAGGTTACTAAGTATCTTGTAATTATGCATTCATTCACTATGGGTCGAAATAGTGTAACAAGGTTAAGGAAATTGATGCTTTCCTCTATACTCAAGCGGCAATGCTTTTTATAATATTGATTCAAAATAAAGGAGATGTGTAGCGATGAATCGTCGACACAAGAAAAAGCAGCAAGTTAATTATGTTGAACTGGCAAAAGCGAAATTAAGCGCTTTTGATGGAAAAATTGTGCTTGCTCGTCTTAAGAATTTTTGGCAGGGTTTACCGCGTCTACATCGCCGTATAATCAGCGTGTTGGCTCCTTTAATTTGTATTCTGGCTCTTTTACCTGCACCAAAGCCTAGTATTAAAAGTCCAGTAGTGAATGAACGTGTTGAGCTGAGTATTAATACTCAAAGTTTAAGCGAACAGCAAAGCACGGAACAATCCTCTTTAAAATCTGAATCATGGCGTGAATACACGGTTAAGAATGGCGACACCTTATCGCAAGTTTTCCGTAATAATTCATTGCCGATGACAGATTTAAATGCGCTGGTAAAAATAGAAGGTTCTGATAAGCCATTAAGCCAAATTAAGAAAGGGCAGTTAGTCCGTTTTAAATTGGCATCTGATGGCAATTTGGACATTCTACAATTGGAAAAAGGGAGTTCTTCAGTGATGTTTTTCCGTTTATCTGATGGTGGCTTCGGAAGAAGTAAATAGAAAAAATTACTTACTAGAACGGGGCGTGACAAGTTGCTGGCTTATCCATTTTTTCGGTATCAATGGTAATAAAATTAAGCAGATACCGATTACGGTCAGCCAATTAGGTATTTCATCAAACCACCATACTCCCAAGATCGCAACGAATATTAACCCTGAATATTCTGCAAGTGCAATTTGAGACGCTGGCGCTTTTTTATAGGCGACAACGGCTAGACCATTATAGGTCAAAATTAGAGACGCACTTAATATTACCCACCCAAGTTCAGCTACGCTTATCGGCTGCCAATTCAGCACTGCTAATACACCCGCCACGGGAATAGACATTAACGTCGTCCACATCAATGTGGTGATCACAGGTTGCTCTGCTGGTATTTTTCGGACTAATACATTAAATAATGCGAGTGTACATGCGGTGCCAAGAGCGAAAAAAGCAGCCCAATGAAACTCCGAAGGTCGAAGAACAATCATCACCCCAATGAAACCTACCACAGTACCAATCACTTTATTTAAGCGTGGCTTTTCGTCTAAAAGCCATACCGATAATGGCAACATCAACAGTGGTGCTGCATAGAAAACAGCGTTAGCCGTTGCGAGAGGGAGATAGGTAATGGCTACCATCATACAACCACTGCCAATCAAAACTAAGTGTGCTCGTATTGCCGTGACTCGGCGGTTATTCAGTACTCTTTTGGATTTCGATTGGCGAAGCCAAAAAGGAAGGATCAGCAAGAGTGACATTACTTGGCGGATGAAAATGTATTGGTATGGTGATATCCCTCCGTCCAACAATTTAACCGCAACATCAGATAACGAAGCGGTTAAATTTCCCAGAATCAGTAAGGTTACCGCCAAATTGGTTGGTGACACATTCGTGAAAGGGTTACCTAGCATTGAGGTTCTATTTTTCTAAGCGCATATCAATATGCGGAATGTCATCTTCCAAATAGGTCTCTGAGATACTTTGAAAACCATGCTGCAGATAAAAATGCTCTAGATGTTCTTGTGCGCCGATGTCGATGGTTTCGCCCGGCCATAGGTTTTCGCATTGTAATAACGCTTGCTTGACGAGTTGGTGACCTAAACCTGTACCACGAGCACTCTCTTTTGTTGCTACTCGGCCAATACTGACATTGTCATAGCTGATACCTGTTGGAAGGAGTCGAGCGCAAGCCACTAAGTTTCCGTTATCAAACCCCATGAGGTGATGCACGCCATCGATGCAATCTTTACCATCTAATTCAGGATATGGGCAGGTTTGCTCAACAACAAAAATATTGATCCTGAGTTGAATAAGTTCATAAAGTTGAGAGGTTGTCAGTTGAGAGAAAGTCGCCAGTTGCCAAGAGATCATATACACACCAAATTGCTTAATCGATAGCTACAATCTATCAAGTTCGTGGCTTTCTGACATTAACTTATGTTAACTCTTTTCTTTGATGCGAGCTTTAATTCGGCTCAGGCTGATGTGAGTGATACCAAGGTAAGCGGCAACTTGATAATCGTTCAAGCGAGCTAATAAATCCGGGTAGTGTTGGCAAAATAGCTCGTATCGCTCTTCTGGGGTGTATAGCAGCATGAAACGCTCTTTGTTCTCCTTATACATCAATTGAGTTTCAATGAGCTTTAGATAGAGCGGGTGAGACTCTTCTCGCCATGAGTGCAACGCCTGTGTTGGGAGGCATAGCAAACTGACAGGGGTTAATGTCTCAAGCAAATATGGGGATGGTTGGTTCTTGATTAAGCTTTCAAACCCAATCATCCAATCTTGATCCCAATAAAACTCCTTACTGAATTGTTTGCCTTGCTCTGTTAAATAGCATGCATGGCAGAGCCCTTCAATCAGGAAGTAAATGGAGTCAGCGACTTCCCCTTGGTTGACTAAAATATGTCTTGTGGGTAGTTCTAATGGCTTTGCTATTGAGAGTAGGTTGTCTATCTCGTTGGCATCAAATCCGTTCATTGATAGTTGATGATGTAGCTGTTCATGCATGAGAGTGTTCTTCCAGAATATGCGCGTTATGGGGCCTATCATATACTGAAATACCTAGCCGTTGCGATGTTAGAGGAAACCATAGGTAGACCTCTAGTCATCTGACTGCCAATGCAACGTGTCATGGATTGTGGATTGCGCTAACGGAAAATCGTGGCGAAATTAGGAAACATAAACAAAAAAACGCAGCTCAAAGTGAGCTGCGTTTGAAAGTAATACGCTTAGCGTTAATTTATTTCGCTAAATCTAGTTTGTAAACCGCAAAGCCAACTTCATCTGTCGCGACTTGTGTCATTGGGTATTGACCTTTGTCTTTGATAAATTGCGCGGCTTTTTCGCTTGGGGATGTTTCAAAGCGAATATCGAGTTTTACATCCGTCTTGATTGGTGCAAATGACCAGTTGTTGTCTGCACTTGGAATTACTTGGCCTTTCTCTTTGCTTACGCGTGAGATGTAGCTTGCTAGTACCGTACGGTTCTCATCTGGTGCATCAAACGCTACGAAATCACTACCAGTACCTGGGAACTTGTTGCTGTAAGCACGGTAGTTGTTTGTTGCAATGATGAACGGTTGCTTCATATCGATTGGTTTACCTTGGTAGGTTAGGCCAACAATACGTTGCGAATTAGCGTTAATGACTTTGCAGTTGCCGTCGTATTTCGCAGGTTGAGTAATATCGATTTGGTAGTTTACGCCATCGATAACATCAAAGTTATACGTACGGAAGTTGTCCCAATCGATCAGCGATTGTGATGCTGTGCTGTTAGGATCGATCTGCTTGAATTGACCAGCTGAACACTCAAGCCACTCTTTTACTTCGCTGCCTGTTACTTTCATTGCAACTAAAGTGTTTGGGTACAAGTAAAGATCCGCAGCGTTACGGAACGTTAGTTGGCCAGATTCCACTTCAGTAAAGTTAGCAGGATCGTTACCACGACCGCCGGCTTTAAATGGTGCCGCAGCTGATAGAACTGGCGTTCCGTCTAGGTTTGGATCACCTTGGATAAAGCGTTCTACGTAATCTTTTTGTGCTAAGTTAACAATTTGAACAGTAGGATCATCTTGAACCAATGCAAGGAAGCTGTACATGACATCGCTTGCTTTACCGATTGGTTGGTTAACAAAGTCACGTGTACCATTGTGATCTTCTTCAAGTGCTTTCAAAATACCAGTATCGGCTTTTGCAAGAGACTGTTTAGTTTTCTTGTTGTAGATTGGACGAGCTTCAGATTGACCTGAAGTCACTTCCCAACCGCCGTCTTTTTTCTCTAGAATAAGATCCATTACCCCAACGTGGCTACCCCAACGACCTGGCATCACTGCCGCTACGCCATTCATGGTGCCTTTTTCGTTGTCGATACCTTCAATACCATCAAACCCTTTACCTGGGAAAACCGCGTGCGCATGGCCAAAGGCAATCGCATCAATGCCTTCAACCTCTGATAAGTAGAAGCTTGAGTTTTCTTCACCGAGTTTATGAGGTTCTGTAGAGACACCTGAGTGTGGGATCGCAATAATAACGTCCGCACCTTCTTTCTTCATTTGAGGTACGTAAAGTTCAGCGGTCTGCTTAATATCTTTCGCGATCACTTTACCTTCAAGATTCTTCTTATCCCACACCATGATTTGTGGTGGAACAAAGCCAATGTAACCGACTTTAATTTCTTGAGCATTACCGTCTACATCTTTGAAAGTATGCGTTTTGATTAAGTAAGGCTTGAAGTAGTGCTCGCCAGTCTCTTTGTCATACACGTTAGCATTGACGTAAGGGAAGTTCGCATCGTTTAACGACTCTTTTAAGAAATCAAGACCGTAGTTAAATTCATGGTTACCAATGTTTGCAGCATCATAATCAAGTTGGTTCATCGCCTTGTAAACAGGGTGGATTTCACCAGGCTTAATCCCTTTTGCTGCTTGGTAATCCCCCATTGGGCTACCTTGTAGGAGATCACCATTGTCGACCAATACACTGTTAGTCACTTCATTTCGGGCTTCTTTTACTAAAGTAGCAGTGCGGCTAAGACCTGTTTTTTTCGTTGCTTTATCTTTGTAGTAGTCATAGTCCATTACGTTCGTGTGAATATCTGTTGTTTCAACGATACGTAGTTTAATTGTATCGGCCATTGCTGGACCTGCCATTGCTAGCATGCCGCCAAGAATTGCAAGAGATAGAGGTTTCACTGCCACTTTCATTGTTCGCTCCAAAATGAGGGGGAGATTAATAACGGGTGTAATGTAACAAAAGGCGCTGAAACAATGATGGATGCGGTTAATAAAGTGTGATGTGTCACGATTACTTAATAGCGTTCTGCCATGAATGTCTCAGCTTTGCTTGTTTTTTGTTCGCCCTATTTGTTTTGTAAACCGCTATTAATGTAGAAAAGTTCACCTGAAAAATCTTCCCTTATCAGCTTTTCGAATAAAAAATGAAATTTTAGAATTTCCAGTAATATATATAGATGGACATAATAGGTGCATCAATGAAGCAAGGATCGCGATAAGGAAGCAGAAAGATGGACCAACAACGTTTAACCCACTTAAAACAGCTAGAAGCGGAGAGTATTCATATTATCCGCGAGGTTGCTGCTGAATTCGGCAATCCTGTCATGATGTATTCCATTGGAAAAGACTCCTCTGTGATGCTGCATCTGGCTCGAAAAGCGTTTTACCCGGGGAAAATTCCATTCCCACTACTGCATGTCGATACCAACTGGAAGTTTCGCGAAATGATTGAATTTCGTGATCGCACTGCCAAAAAGTATGGTTTTGATCTACTGGTGCATAAGAATCCTGAAGGGCTTGAGATGGGGATAAACCCATTTGTGCATGGCTCATCTAAACATACCGACATCATGAAAACTCAGGGCTTAAAGCAAGCGTTAAATCATTATGGATTTGATGCTGCTTTTGGTGGCGCTCGGCGTGATGAAGAAAAATCGCGAGCTAAAGAACGCGTTTACTCTTTCCGAGATAAAAATCATACCTGGGATCCTAAAAGCCAGCGCCCTGAATTGTGGAAGACTTATAACGGCCAGGTGAATAAAGGGGAGAGCATACGCGTATTCCCGCTATCAAACTGGACGGAATTGGATATCTGGCAGTACATCTATTTAGAAAATATTGAAATTGTACCGCTGTATCTTGCTGAGAAGCGCCCTGTGGTTGATCGTGATGGCATGCTGATCATGGTTGATGATGAGCGTATGGATATTGGTGAAGATGAAGTGGTTGAAGAGAAAAGTGTGCGTTTTCGTACCCTTGGTTGCTACCCATTAACAGGTGCGATTGAGTCTGAGGCAAATACGCTTACGGGAATTATTGAAGAGATGTTGGTGGCAACGTCGAGTGAACGACAAGGGCGAGCGATCGACCACGATCAGTCAGGATCAATGGAACTGAAAAAACGCCAAGGTTACTTCTAAGGATCTAAGGAAAGAATAATGAATAGTGCAGTTGAAGCTGAACTCGCTGAGTTAGGCATTGAAGGTTATCTTAATCAACACCAATATAAATCGATGCTCAGATTTTTAACTTGTGGCTCGGTTGATGATGGGAAAAGTACCTTAATTGGACGTTTGCTCCATGATACGCAGCAGATCTATGAAGATCAGTTAGCGGCGGTTCACTCAGATAGCCAACGCGTTGGAACGACGGGTGAAAAGCCTGATTTGGCCCTCCTGGTTGATGGCTTGCAAGCTGAGCGTGAACAAGGGATCACCATTGATGTTGCTTATCGTTATTTCTCTACTGAGAAGCGTAAGTTCATTATCGCGGATACTCCTGGGCACGAGCAATATACGCGTAATATGGCAACCGGAGCTTCGACTTGTGATCTTGCAGTGATCTTGATTGATGCTCGAAAAGGCGTACTAGACCAAACTCGTCGCCACTCATTCATAGCTAACTTACTTGGCTTGAAACATTTTGTCGTCGCGGTCAATAAAATGGATCTTGTGGATTATTCACAACAGCGTTTCGAAGAGATCCGCGATCAATATTTATCGTTTGCTGAAAATTTGCAAGGCGATACCAATATTCAGATTCTTCCACTGTCTGCTTTAGAAGGTGAAAACGTTGCATCGGCGAGTCAAGAAATGTCATGGTTTGAAGGCCCAACTCTGTTAGAGGTTCTTGAGACTGTCGATATTGATCAAAGTCGCTCTGGTGGTGACTTCCGCTTCCCAGTGCAGTACGTCAATCGTCCTAACCTCGATTTTCGAGGTTTCTCTGGGACGATTGTTTCAGGTCAGATTGCTGTTGGCGACACGATCAAAGCACTTCCTTCAGGCAAGTTCTCTAAAGTGGCGAGCATTGTCACGTTTGATGGTGAACTACAATCTGCTCAAGCGGGGCTGGCGGTAACACTGACTCTTGAAGATGAGATTGATATTAGCCGAGGCGATCTAATCGTGTTGGAGAATGCTGAAATTGAAACAACGAACCATCTGTTAGCCGATGTGGTATGGATGACAGAGCAACCGCTTAAACCGGGTCGTGAGTATGATATTAAAGTGGCAGGTAAGAAAACACTTGGCCAAGTCAGTTCTATTCGCCATCAATACGATATTAATAACCTCTCAACCCATACGGCAAGTGAATTACCGCTCAATGGTATCGGCTTGTGTGAGTGGTCACTAACCGAATCTGTAGCGTTAGATAAATATCGTGAATGTGCGGATACTGGCGGCTTTATCATTATTGATCGCTTAACCAACGTTACGGTGGGAGCAGGGCTTATCCGTGAAGGTTTAGATAGCGTGGCGAAGGTTCAAGGTGACTTTTCTGCATTTGAAATCGAATTCAATGCATTAGTTCGTAAACATTTCCCGCACTGGGATGCGAAAGATTTGAGCCAACTACTTCGCAAGTAGAGATAAAAGTCAGCCAGTAGAGATGTAAAAGTAGGGTGTGAGATTGACTAACAATCGAATGTCTCACTTGGGGTTATGTCTCTAATTCAAATAGGTGAATGTGTGGAAGTGAGTGATCACTTTCACACTCAGGGAAGCGTTTATGTGGGAACAAGGATTTGTGTTAGCAGTGCTGCTTGGCATCATCACTTGCCTACTGACAACTAAAATTAAACCTAGCATCATATTTGCCAGTGCTTCATTCATCGCTTTTTTAGCGGGGATGATAGAGCTGAAAAGTGTGGCTGAAAATTTCACGAACTCTTCATTATTAACACTAGTTTTGCTTGTTTTAGCCTCCTGTGCATTAGAAAAAACTCGCCTTATCAGTTGGGTGAGCCGAATTATTTCTAATGGGAAGTTGGGTACAGTTGTGGCGAAGCTCGGCGTTTCAACGGCTTTACTCTCTTCGTTTACCAATAATACCGCAGTGGTGGTCTCGTTAATTAGTGCCATTAAGCGCAACCAGAAACATGCGCCATCAAAATTACTTATTCCCCTTTCCTATGCGGCTATTTTAGGGGGAACGTTAACGCTGATTGGCACTTCAACCAATTTGATCATCAACAGCTTTGTTGAAGATGTTGGATTACCTAGCCTCAGCTTTTTTGCTCCAACAATGATCGGACTTGCCGTGTTGTTTGGCGGTGTCTTGATCTTGATCCCTTTGAGCTATTTATTGCCTGATTATGACGATCAAAACCAAGATGACTTGCCTTATTTTCTTGAAGCGCGAGTAGAACCTGGTTCACCATTGGTGGGGCGTAGCGTGAGTGAAAATAACCTTAGAGCGTTACGTAAACTTTTTTTGGCTGAAGTGATCCGCGATGGCGAAACAAAAACTTCCATTGATCCAGACTTTGTACTCATGGCAAGAGATCGATTGCTGTTTTGTGGTGATGTTGAAAGTGTCGCCACTCTGCAAGAAATACAGGGGCTCACTCTATTTGGTCAGCATCACCTAAATGGACAGAGTTTTGTTGAAGTAGTGGTGAGCTCTTCGGCAAGCTTCTGTAATAAAACATTAAAAACCAGTCATTTTAGAGATAGGTTTGATGCAGTAGTTGTGGCAATTAGACGCGGACATGAACGGCTAGAAGGTGGACTAGGCAATATCACGTTAACCGCTGGGGATACCTTAGTTTTAGTTCCCGGAAAACGCTTTGAGTCGGAGAGACAAGCCCATCGACGTGAATTTGTATTGATTAATGATTTAGATTCGAGTGCAAAATTGGATCAAAGCAAGTCAACACTCGTATTGCTAGGTTTCGCTGCCGTGATTGGTTGCTCGCTATTGGGTTATGTTCCGATTATCAAAGGGCTATCGCTGTACCTACTGGCGATGATTGTGATGGGTATTATTCAGGTAGGTGAGATTCGTCGACGATTTCCCATTGATATTGTCGTTATTGTTGGCTCGGCTCTTTCTATTGCCCAGTTGATGATTTCCTCTGGTCTCTCTATGCGAATGGGGGAAATGTTCATGGAGGCATTCAATGGTTGGGGGGTATTTGGTGCTTTAGTGGCGACTTACTTTGTGACTTTGATTTTAACGGAGCTCGTAACCAATAATGCCGCTGCCGCTCTCTCTTTTCCTATTGGCTACAGTATGGCGATAGGATATGGCGTCGATCCCATGCCATTTATTATGGCGGTGTTGTTTGGTGCCAGCGCCAGTTTTATCTCCCCTTATGGCTATCAAACCAATTTATTGGTCTATAGCGTGGGCAATTATCAAATGAAAGATTATCTACGAATTGGAGTGCCGATTTCTATCGTTTACTCTGGATTGGTTTTAAGCCTGATCCCTTACTTTTTCCCATTTTGAATATATTTAAACAGTACCAAAGCATGGAAGGAATGGGCAGTTTTGGTACTTGACAAGGATTGACTATGACAACATCGACGGCTACATCAACAGCGCCACTAACAGTAAATAAAGATGAAAATATCGTTTGGCATCAACACTCGGTTGATAAAGCGTTCAGAGCTAAATTGAAACATCAGAAACCGGTAGTACTTTGGTTTACGGGGTTATCTGGCGCTGGGAAATCAACCGTCGCAGGTGCTTTAGAGTCAAAACTGGCTCAGTTAGGTCACCACACCTATTTACTCGATGGGGATAATGTCCGCCATGGTTTGTGTGGCGATCTGGGCTTTTCTGATCAAGACCGCCGTGAAAATATTCGTCGTATTGGAGAACTCGCTAAGCTGATGGCCGATGCTGGGTTGATTGTGCTTTCTGCGTTTATTTCGCCTCATCGTGCTGAGCGGCAGTTAGTGCGAGATTTATTACCTGAGGGGGAGTTTTTGGAAGTATTTGTTAACGTACCACTCGAAGTGTGCGAACAAAGGGACCCAAAAGGTTTATACAAAAAGGCGAGAGCAGGGCAAATTGCCAACTTCACTGGTATTGATTCTGTGTATGAAGCGCCATTGAAGCCTGAGATCGATCTTCCTGCTGGGGAACTATCGGTTGAGCAACTTGTTGAACTTTGTATTCAGGCGCTAAAGGATCGAGCGGTGATCTCATAAGGAGAATTAAGGGCGATGTTATGTCGCCCTTAATTCATATAAGTTCGAGTTTGATCTTAAACGGTGTGGTGAACGGTGCTTTTTACCTCGGTTTGAACGGTAAATTTTTGACTAAGTAGCCCCACCAGTTGATCGTAATATTGCATATTGGGTTTATTACCTAGCAGCTTGCATAATTCATTACCCGTCGGGCTGAAGCGGTAATAGACAAGCTTCACCCCTTTACCTAGCGGCTGCAAACTGATCTGTTTACCTTGATAGGTCAAGCTAAGTGCTGGATCAAACTCGATCTCCCCAGATTCCAATTCGGTACCAAGTAGTAGCCCAAGCTCAATCAATAGCAATAAACTAGAGTAGGGAATTTGGAAGCTACCTAAATTAATGGTGCTGGTGGTATCTCGTTTACCAAAGCTGAAGATCCCCGCATGCGACTTATACCCGAGCAGTAGCTTTCGGCTATTATCACTCCCAAAACTGCAGGCCAATGAAGCGGCTCTTTGTAAGTTTTGCGCCTCTTTCGGGGTCATGTCCTTGAGTATTTTCAATGCCTTCATCGACGTTGAACCTGGGTTGGTCACTTCTCTTTTGAGTACCTGTGCCCAGAGTCTTTGCATTGACGTGTTATGAATATCTTGAGCCATGTCGAAGAAGCGATACAACCAATCTTGATCCGGCTCTCCTGCGGTTTCATCTTTACATGATGCGTGGGTAATTTTTAGGATCTGTTCTAGGTTCTTTTGCCGCTGTTCTTTACGCTTCTTCTCTCGGACGAGTGCGCGTTCAATCAGTTTTTTTTCTGGTGCATCTTTTTGCAGCATCGCATCTAAGCTATAGCTTTGTGCAATGTTCATAACTCGACTTGCACTATCTTTTATGTATGACTTTTTTTCTTGATGCGTAGAGCTTTGAGTATTTGATTCATGCTCAATAACGATTGGTTTGTTTGTCTCTGCCATATTGGATACCGTTTCAAGGATGTGTATGCACCTAGATAAAATGTACCGCTTTAAAGGGTTTGGTGCTAGTCAAACCCTTTAAGGTGAGATCTGAACTAAGAAAATTTGACTATCACAAATGATAATAACTTGTTAAAATTGTTATCGTCAAAGTGAGGTCTTATGATGCAATTTAAACAGAATAAATGGAAGAAACAGCTGTCGATAACACTATTGCTGATAGTGTACGTCGCTGTATTAGTCTATTTATCTAAATATATTGTTTAGACTAGTCTTTTTTACTGGTTGATCATTTGTTAAAAATATTACATGTCGTCATACGCTTCTATTGACGTACCCTCAATTAAGTATCCAGTTTCAGCCAAGTCATGGTTCATCGTTTCAGTTTTTAATGTCCCTTCTAGATAAATTACATCCCATAGGTCTTGAACGGGAGCCCCTTTAGGGAATTTTACATAAATAATTTGGTTCGGTGGTGGTGGTGGAACATGGATGCAAGCACCAAAATAGGGCACAAGTAAGAACTCCGTGACCTTATTTTCATCACCTTCTAGCGGAATCACAAATCCGGGTATCTTCACCTTGCTGCCATTTAATTCTGTTCTCACCGCTCCGAGTTTTGATTGGCTCATTGTTGTGCTTGAATGATCTACGGTTGGCATTCCAAACTCATCAAATTTGTTACGCTCGCTCTTGGGGATCAGATCTATCCAGTCTAGGGTCAAGACTTCATCACTACTCGGCATCTCAACGTTTTGGCTTTCAACCTTAGAGTTTGCAAAGCTAGGGCTGGTTACCCCTAAAAAGCAGAGCAGTATTAGTAGGGTTTTTCTCATTATTGTTTACCTTATCTATTTAAATTCGTATGGTCATGCCATCACTGAGAGATTGTTTATAAGCACGAAAAGCGGGAATGAAGCCGATAACTAAACCAGCCGTTTGGACTAATCCGAGTAGCAACCATTCATGATTGCTTATTCCATTAAGTGCGATGTTGATGCCATAGTGCTGCTGGATAATTGGGCCGATGACGGCAAGCAGGGCATACAGAGTGATGACTCCAGTGGTAATACCCACGAAAGTTAATACACTTGCTTCACTTATCAGTAGAGCAAATACATGTTTTGGCCTTGCCCCCATAGCTCTGAGAATGGCCATCTCTCGTCGTCTTTCTTGTAAGCTGGTCAGTAAGCTGCTTAGCATGCCGAGTAAACCGGCAACAACAACAAATCCTGAAACAATCATTAACGCTTGTTCTGCTACCGACATCATTCCCCACAATTCATGCAGAGCAATACCGGGCATGATGGCGCTGAGTGGCTCTTTACGATAAGTATTGATTTGTCTTTGGAGCGAAAAAATCTGAATTTTTGACTTCAGCCCAAGCAGCATGGCCGTGATCTGTTGTGGTTGAAGCTTGAGTTGGTGAGCCTCTAATTGCGCTGCGGTTGGGTTGTTACCTAAATTGGCACCTGACTCCCATCCGACATGGATGGCTTCAATGGCAGGAAGTGAAACATGCACCGTTTTATCGACTGGGGTGCCTGTTGGAGCAAGGATACCGACCACTTTAAAAGGAAGGTTATCATGGCGACTAAATCCAACGTCGCTGATGCCATGAGCTAAGATGATCTCTGTCCCGATTTGATAACCAAGAGATTTAGCGACATCTGAACCAATCACAGTTTCGAATAATGATTTAAATTCAGCACCTTGGCTAAAAGTAAGTGGTTGCTTACTACCATATTTAAAATGCTCAAAATAGCTATGGTTGGTTCCCATGACACGAAACCCTTTATGAGAATCGCCTAATGAAATGGGAATCGCCCAATCGACAGAGCGGTGCTGGCTAAACTCTTGATAACTTTTCCAATCAATATTATTGGTCGCGTTGCCGATCCTAAATACAGAATAGAGCAGCAAATTTACCTGTCCAGAGCGACCACCTACGATAAGGTCGGTGCCTGAAATGGTGTTAGCAAAACTGCTTTTCGCTTGAGTTCTGACTCGCTCAACACCCATTAACAACACGACTGAAATCGCAACGGTTAAAATGGTAAGGATAGCCGTTGTTTTGCGGTTTAAGACGCTCTTCCATGCTAGGTGTGCGGTTGTTTTCATGAATCTAATCCCGCTTTGTTGATGGTTTTCAAGTTAATTGAACGTTGAAATAGTGGTTCTAAGGTTGGATCGTGGCTGACAAATATCAGTGTTGAATTTGCTCGTTCAACTTCTTCCATTAGAACGGTGATGAAAGCGCTACGATTATCATGATCAAGAGCGGAAGTCGGTTCATCTGCGATGATAATTTCAGGGTTACCAATCAAAGCTCTAGCTGCCGCAACCCGTTGTTGTTGTCCAATGCTCAGTTCGGTTACTGGTTTATGAATTAACGTGCTAGGTAGGTGTAATCTTTTGAGTAACTGTTCTGCTGCTTGCTTGATATCACCTTGGACTCTCTGCTTACGGAGAGTGGAAAATTGGCAAGGAAGAATGACATTATCGAGAACCGATAAGTAAGGCAGTAAGTTGAACTGTTGAAATATATAACCAATATGTTCCGCTCTAAAGTGATCTCGCAAACTCGGTTTCAACGTTCTTAAGTCGGTGTCTAAAATGGAGACTTCACCTTCTTGAGCTGTATTTATACCCGTCATTAACCCTAATAGTGTCGACTTACCGCATCCACTCGGGCCCTTAATAAAAAGGTGCTCTTTGGATTGGATCTCTAGAGATGGAATGAGCAACGTCGGTTCCATTTCCTCCTTCCAGCGAAAGCTGACATCTCTTAGTTTTACCACACTCTGCGTCGGTTGGTTTGAGTGATTATTCTCTATCATTGAGCTCCCCACTTGATAGTAAAATCAACATAAAGAGATAGCCAAGTAAGCACCTACTTACTTGGCTAGCTAATTAAAAGTTAAACTTGGTGTTCTTTGGTGAGAGTTCTAGTGCCGTTTGCTTAGTGTCAGTGAGCAAATTCACTTCAATCGACTCTGTACTTGGAAATGCATTGAACCAAGAGGTTTGGAATTCAGTTAACTTAGTGATGTCGCCGCATTGATAGTGGTATTCAACGGTAAATGAACCGTGTTGACCATGAGCTTCTGAATCGTGATCATGCTCATCATGGTGTTCTGCATCATCATGTTTGTCATCATGTTTGTCATGATGATCGTCATGTTTATCGTGGTGTTCTGCGTCATCATGTTTGTCTTGATGATGTTCATGTTCGTCGTGATGTTCTGCGTCATCATGCTCGTCATGGTGACTATCTGATAGCGTGTGTTTTACCGATTTGAATTCCAGTTCACAGCTTGCATTACCTGAGAGAGAAATAAGCTGTTGTGGTTGTTCTAGTAGAGCTACGGCTTTTGCAAGAGCCTGCTTCTCTGCATCGGTTTCTGGTGGGTGTTCAAATCCAACGACATCGGCGCCCGGAGCGGATATTTCAAATAAAAGTTCTTGACCATCTTGGGCGATATTTAGCTCTACATGACCATGGACATGCGCTTCGTGATCACGAAAATCATCTTCTGCGTGCGCTGAAGAAACCTGTATAGAGAGTGCGATAAGACCTGCGAGTGTTGTCCATTTTGTTTGCTGTTGCATGATGTGCCCTTTAATAACTTAAAATAGTGAAAATATTGGTCATCGCCATGCC
Source organism: Vibrio sp. 03-59-1 (assembly GCF_013114135.1). Taxonomy (NCBI): domain Bacteria; kingdom Pseudomonadati; phylum Pseudomonadota; class Gammaproteobacteria; order Vibrionales; family Vibrionaceae; genus Vibrio; species Vibrio sp. 03-59-1. The sequence continues at coordinate 51,100 of NZ_VTYA01000016.1, read as the reverse complement.
GATACGTATCTAAAACCAAGATCTTAAAATCAAGCCCTTAAAACTCAGTACTTAAAACCGAGCTCTTACAACTAAGCTCTTAAAATTAAGTCATGGATGTGATCGTGAAATGCATAGCGGTATAGGAATAACTATTTTAGTGACGGAGGAGAACGTGCAAGGTAGGGAAAATAGAGTCGAGCCGTCGCTCTCACATCTTCTGTATTAGGGAAGAAGAAAGGTGTAAGAGGTGTGAAAATGAGTGGTGCAGAATGTGATAACCCTTGCTGGGCAACGGAAAACAACTCGCATTGATGGTGCTGGTGGTGTGAAGAGTCTAGATCAACTTGGTGTGCCGCAAATGCAACGTTAAGCCATAGCGTTAGCAAAATTGCTACTACGGTTGTTAGCTTACTTATTGACTGTCGACGTAACCACATAGTTCAAGTACGAGATGGAAAAAGGATATTGTTATACTATAACAATATCCTTAAATGGAAACCTATTTTTACTATTCGTTATTACAAACTGGCTTTAATGAGACCTAATACCTGTTGGACTTGAGTATCATCTAATGCACCTTCATGGGCGAATAAAATCTTGCCCTGCTTATCTTGCACAATAATGGCTGAGCTCTCTTCTGCTAACTCCCAAGCATTTGCAACACTGCCATTCTCATCCAGCACCATTGAAGACCATGGAAACTCTTGTTTACTCTCTTCCGCTGATGATTTCACAAATGATCCTGTCCCCCAAATGGCATCATCTTGGTTGATAATGGTGGTGGTTTGGTAGCTATCGGTTGGGAATTTGGCTGCTGTTAAGGCGGCCATTAACGGTGAATTCATTTTTTTTGAACTGCTGCGCCCCGCAATGGCATGAATCACACGAACTTTACCGAGCAGTTGTTCGTTGTTCCAAGCTTGGTAAGCCGTGTCATCGCCATTTAGGACGATTTCGCCATAAGAGCTGACGGCAATGTCAGGAACCGTTTTTCCTACTGTGAGGTTATGCGCCGATGCAAGCATAGGTGAGCAAGCAAGTATTAGAGTAAGGAGAGTCTTTTTATTCATTATTTTTTTCCGTTTATGTATTTGCTCGGCAAGTATAAAACACATTTTTGTAACATGACGAATAATTGATAGCGACTTGATTCTTTTCGGAGAATAAAGCCAGTGCTATCTGATATAGATCCCATTTTTATGCGGGTTCTTTCATTTATCCATCATTGGCTATGATGGAGCGCTTAAGCAGGAAAGCACACACCTGTGCCACCTAAACCACAATATCCTTCAGGGTTCTTTGCCAAATATTGTTGGTGATAGCTTTCTGCAAAATAGTACTGACCCGCAGGTAATATTTCAGTGGTTATGTGCGGCTGGTCTTGGTGATTTAACGCCTCTTGATAACGCAGCTTGGAGGCATTTGCTATATTGAGTTGCTCTTCACTAAAGCAGTAAATGGCGGAGCGATACTGAGTGCCAGAGTCATTACCTTGGCGCATGCCTTGAGTCGGGTCATGGCGTTCCCAAAAGTGCTCTAAAATATCCTCTAAGTGCGTTTTAGTGGTATCAAAGACAACGCGTACTACCTCGGTATGCCCAGTTAGCCCTGAGCAGACTTCATCATAAGTAGGATTCGGAGTGTAACCCCCAGCGTAACCAACAGACGTTGAAACGATGCCATCGAGAGACCAAAACAGTCGTTCCGCTCCCCAGAAACAACCCATACCGAATAGAATTTGTTGTTGCTCTGGCGCTAACGGAGCATCCAGTGCTGAGTGATTGACAAAATGCGCTTCAGTGATCGGCATTGCTTGAGAGCGTCCGGGAAGCGCATCGTTTACGTTGATCAGGGCTGTTTTTGAGAACATTACGGCATCCTTTTGTTTAATGTCATGTCAGTAGAATGAAATCTGGAGAGAAAAATAGAGGTTTTATTTATAGAAACAGACCGAAGAACCCTCTGTTTTATTACAGACTTAAAGAGAATTTAGCGTTATTATTTTAGTTAATTGATTTTACTTTTCATTAACGTGGTTCATCCAATTAAACATGATAAGAAAAACATTACTAGTATTGATTAGCCTTTTGATTCTCTCAACGAATGCAATGGCGAATGTCTCTTTAGAGATTAAAGGTTTAAAAGGTGCGTTAGAAGATAATGTCGATGCGTATTTATCTTCAATTCCAGAAGAGGACTACTCCATTTCGTTGCGCTTTCAATCTCGCATTGAAACCAGTGTTCGTGATGCCTTAAATGCTTTAGGTTACTACCATTCAACCATCAACTTTACCGTGCCTAAAGGGGATAAAAAGCTCATCGCGACGGTAGCGTTGGGAGAGCCCGTCACCATTTTTAGTAGCGACATCGTGATCTCAGGAGAAGCGGAAAATGACCCTGACTTTTTGGCCTTGGTTGCGAATTCAAAGTTAAAGCTGGGAGCGGTGTTAAACCATGGTGATTATGATGGCCTTAAATCAAGCATACGAAATCTGGCTTTGCAGAAAGGCTACTTCGATGCGGATTATAAGGTAAGTCGCTTAGAAGTGGTGCCGGAATTAAATCGCGCCTACGTAAAACTTCATTATGAAAGTGGTATTCGCTATCACTTTGGTTCTACCCAGATTAATGGCAGTCAGATAGAAGAGGTGCGAGTTCAATCGCTACAGCCTTATGAGACGGGAGAACCCTACTTGGTATCTAAAGTCGGCGCATTTAATCAATCCTTGTCTAATACCGATTGGTTTTCATCTGTCTTTGTTGAACCGGATCTCACCTCGTTAGGTAAAGATCGAGATTTACCCATGAAGGTGTCATTAGCGCCACAAGCCAAAAATCAAATTGAAACGGGTATTGGTTATTCAACCGATGTCGGTGTCCGCGGAACATTGAAATGGAAAAAGCCGTGGGTAAATCGTTACGGGCATAGTTTTGATAGCAGTTTGTCTTTGTCTGTGCCTGAACAAACCATTACCGCAGGTTATAAAATCCCACTTGAAGACGTGCTTCATGATTACTATCGCATCCAATATGGAATGAAGAATGTCGATACTCGAGATACGGTAAGTTTAGAATCGAATCTGGCAGTCGAAAGGCACTGGCTGCTGGATAATGGTTGGCACAGAACGCTATTTGTCCGTTACTTGATTGAAAATTATGAGCAAGGTTTACAAGATGATGTTGGGCGATTCTTGCTATCTGGCATGTCGTTTTCGCGCAGTCGTAGTCGAGGCGGAGTGATGCCGATGTGGGGCGATAAACAGAGTATTACTTTTGAATATGGCGATGATCAACTGCTATCGGAAACTCGTGTATTTAGGTTGCAAGGGCGTACGTCTTGGATCCGCGGGGTAGGTGAAAACCACCGAGGCTTACTTCGTTTAGAAGGGGGAGGTAACTTTGCGGATGAGTTTGATTCACTATCGCCTTCATTGCGTTTCTTTGCTGGTGGTGACAATAATTTGCGTGGCTATAAGTATGAATCTATCTCTCCAAAAGATGAAAGTAATGCTTTAACCGGGGCGAAATATATTGCGACCAGCACCTTAGAGTACCAATACCGAGTGGTGGGGAATTGGTGGGCAGCGACGTTTGTTGATTACGGTGATGCTTTCAACAATACACCAGATTGGAAAACAGGTGTGGGTGTCGGGGTTAGATGGGTTTCTCCTGTTGGCCCAGTTCGTCTTGATTTCGCATGGGGGTTAGATGAAACGCCCGGTGACGAATTCCAAGTTCACTTTACCTTAGGGCCAGAATTATGATTAAGGTGATGTTTAAGTGGACAAAATGGCTTTCGATGAGCGCATTGAGTCTACTGCTGTTACTCACTCTTTTTATTGCCATATTACTGTTTACCAATTCAGGGCTAAAACTCACCATTTGGGGGGCACAAAAAGCGTTACCTCAACTCAGTGTTGAATCAACTGAGGGAGCTTTGTTTCCTAGGTTCAGTCTTAATAATGTCCGTTTTGTTGATGATAGCTTGCATATCGACGCTCAATTACAGCAACTGACTTTAGCCGTAAAGGCGCAATGCTTTTTTGACCCTTCACTATGTATTGATGAAATAGCACTTCAAGGGTTATCGCTGAATTTGTCTGAATTGCCTCCCTCGTCGTCGGAAGAGCCTTCGAAGGAGCCGTTAACCTCTATTGCCGTTCCTCTGCCAATTAACATTAAGCGTATTGAATTGCTTGATATTGATCTGAATATTTTAGGCAATAAAGTGGACTGGCAACACTTCTCTACGAGCCTGTCTATGCAGGGAGACAGACTCGCGATAGGCCGCACTCGCCTTGAGACGATTAATGTTCAATTAGCGAAAGGACCTGAAGATAAGCCTGTCGAGCCTAAGGCGGTGAGTGTAGAAGAGATAAAATCGGAAGTGGAAAAAACAGCGATCAAATTGCCAGAAGTTTGGATCCCATTGAAAGTGGATCTCAAACGGTTTGATCTTTCTAGTTTTACCTTGATCCAGGACTCGCCAGTCAATGTCACCCATCTGGGGCTGGAAGCAAAAGCAGGTGAGCACTCGGTCGTCCTCAACACTCTTGAACTCGATATGCCGCAAATTAAAGCAAGTGCACAGGCAGAAGTGGAGTTAAAAGAAGATTACCCATTGAATTTAACTCTGGATGCTCTACTTAAAGAGACCGAACTAAAAGGGCAGAAACTCTCTTTAGAAGCTTCAGGAAGTGTAGGAGAACTGACCTTTTCGAGTCAGTTTTCTGGTGTGATTGATGCGCTATTGTCTGGTGACATTAAGCCACTTGAATCAACGTTACCTTTTGATCTTCGACTTTCTGAGGGGAAAGCTCAGTGGCCGCTATCTGGAAAAAGCGACTACCAAGTGACGATAGATCAGCTTAAAACGCAAGGTTCTTTAGAGGGCTATTCTTTACTGCTTGATACTCAAATCTCTGGCAAAGACATTCCCGAAATGAAGGTCAACCTCAATGGCAAAGGCACACTGAGCGAGATCGATCTTGATTCGATTGCGATCAAAACACTTGGCGGTGACCTGGACGGTAAAGTGATGGCAAATTGGACATCACCCATCAATTGGAAAGCGGATTTGAGCTTTAGTGATATTAAGCCAGGTTTACAATGGAAAGAAGCAGAAGGGTCATTAAGCGGCAAGTTGGTAACACTTGGTGCTTTAACGCCAGAGGGTGGTTGGAAAATAGAATTGCCGAGTTTGAATGTTGATGGGGTTTTGCGGCATTACCCACTCAATATTGTCGGGCAGTTGAAAGCATCGGATGTGACAGGCAAAGGTGCACTCAAAGTTCAAACCAATGGGTTGTCTTTATCTCATGGTCCCAATTCGGTTAGTGCAAAAGGTTTGTTAGATAAAAACTGGCGTATGGATGTTCAGTTGAACTTCCCTAACTTTGCTAAATCGCTTCCTGAACTCAGTGGCAACATGCAAGGTGGTTTGAAACTACGTGGCGAACTAAAAGAGCCTGAAGTTGAATTGGATATCAATGTCGACAATGTTCAGTGGCAACAACTGATGGGCTTACAGCACTTATCTCTATCTGGCCGTGTAAAACCATTACCGCAACCTAAAGCGAATATCCAACTGCTTGCCCGTCATCTTTCCTATGAAGATAAGCTTGTCGATAGCGTAAAGTTGGATCTTTCGGGGACTCAGGATGCTCACCAACTCGTGCTCGATGTGGCTTCAAATATTGTCTCTACCAGCTTGGCACTTTCGGGTTCATTTAACGATAAGCCGAAAATGGAATGGAGTGGGGTGTTACAAAGGGTTCTCGTGAGTAGCGAACAAGGGCCGTGGGAGCTCGACCATGCCGTGAAGTTAGGGTTTGATATCGACAATAAACAAGCTTCTGTGCAAGCGCATTGTTGGACACAATCAAAATCGAAAGTCTGCTTAACGAAAGATATGCAAGCTGGGGAATCGGGTGAGGCGAGTTTAGCTATTCAACAGTTTGATTTTGAGCAAGTAAAGCAATTTATCCCAGAAAAAACAGAGGTTGATGGGAAGGTGAATGCCACTGCCTGGGCGAAGTGGGCTCCAGAGAAAGCACCAGAATTGACTGTCGAAGTGGAGATGCCAAAAGGTCAAGTGACTCAAACGTTAGAGCAACCGATCGTGGTCGGTTGGGATTCAATAGGTTTACAAATGGCACTAAAGGATAACCAACTGCAAGCTAAGTGGTTATTGGATATGACGGATAATGGTGATATTTCCGGTCATTTAGCGCTACCAGATGTTCAAGCGGAAGATAAGCTTGTGGATGCCGAGCTTAATTTATCTACCTTTAATCTTGATTTCCTTCAACCACTGGTCGGTGACTATAGTTTATTGAAAGCGAATCTAGAAACGAACCTTGCACTGAGCGGGCCATTAATGCATCCGAAAGTGAAGGGAAAACTCATCGTTGATGACATGGTATTAAAAGGGGATGTGTCGCCTATCGATGTCAATTCAGGTCGCCTTGCCATTGATTTCATGGGTTACCAAGCCAAGTTAGATGCCGATATTATTACCCCTGATGGCGACTTAAATATCGCAGGTACTGGAGACTGGCAAGATTTAAAAGATTGGCATACCAATATTCGAGTATTTGCCGAGCAGTTGAAGGTCGATATGCCGCCTATGGTGAAGATTAAATTAGTACCGGATATGACGATTGATGTGAGCCCTAAGTTAGCGAAGATCACAGGAAGCATTGCTCTACCTTGGGGACGAATTGTTGTAGAAGAGTTGCCACAAAGTGCGGTGGGTATATCAAAAGATCAGGTGATTTTGAATAAAGATCTACAACCAGTCGATGAAGCTACCCCTATTCCTTTTGATGTTGAAACGGACATCAATATTTCGATAGGTGATGATTTTCTACTCTCCGCATTTGGACTTGAAGGCGGTTTGATCGGTCAACTTAATGTGGCACAAAAAGATAAAGGTCCATTTGTGACTGGTGAGATCAATATAGCCAACGGGTCTTACCGATCTTTTGGGCAAGACTTATTGATTAAACAGGGCAAAATTTTGATGAATGGCCCGGTTGATGAGCCTTATGTATCGATTAAAGCGATCCGTAACCCAGATAATACGCAGGATAAAGTGACTGCGGGTGTGAAAGTCTCTGGGCCTGCCAGCGAACCCGTTGTTGAGATTTTTTCAGATCCAGCAATGCCTCAAGCTAATGCCTTGTCATACCTGCTGCGTGGACAAAACATTGATGGAGAATCTGGAGGTAACGCCATGACCACGACGTTAATTGGTTTAAGTTTAGCGAAGAGTGGCCAAATCGTAGGCGAGCTTGGCGAAGCCTTTGGTGTACAAGATTTACAGCTGGATACCGCAGGCTCAGGTGATGACTCACAAGTGACGGTTAGTGGTTATATTTTACCGGGTCTCCAAGTGAAATATGGCGTGGGTATTTTTAACTCGCTTGGTGAATTTACTGTGCGTTATCGTTTGATGCAGGATTTATATGTCGAAGCCGTTTCTGGGCTTGATAGCGCAGTGGATCTTCTTTATCAGTTTGAATTCAATTAAGTAATAAAGTGGTATTGGGTATGACGCATCTCGTTTTTGTTTACGGCACATTACGTAAAAATGAATCGAACCATTTCTATCTAGATGATGCCGAATTTATCGGAAATTTTACAACGCCACCAAACTTCGCCCTGTTTGACTTGGGGCGATACCCCGCAATTATTGAAGGAAAGCAATGTATCGTCGGTGAGGTTTATGCGATTAACGATGACATTTTAGAGCAGCTTGATCGTTTAGAAGATATCCCTATTGAGTATCGAAGAGAATCAATCAATACACCTTTTGGGTTGGCATGGGCCTACCTCTATCAAGATACTCGCCAGCTGCGTAAATCGATAGAATCAGGAGATTGGTGCCTGCGTTAAGTGAAAACTGATTGGCTGTTTTCCTCTTTAATTTTGCCTTTCTCTTTAAATACAAAAGCGCTGAATTAATCAGCGCTTTGACGTCTACTTTTCGTTGAGACTGATAGAAGATAAATCCATCAAAAGTTAGTCTTGGTTTAACTCAAGAAACTCTTCAACTTTGTTAACCATGCTTGGAGAGCCAACAAAGAAGGGCACACGTTCATGCAGTTCTGTTGGTTTTAGGTCCATGATGCGATTAACGCCATCAGATGCTAGACCGCCAGCTTGCTCCATGATGAAAGCGATTGGGTTGCACTCATACAGCAAACGTAGCTTACCTTTCGGATGGCTTTGTGTGCTCGGGTACATGTAAATTCCGCCCTTAAGCAGGTTGCGGTGAAAGTCTGCGACTAATGAACCAATGTAGCGAGAGGTGTATGGGCGACCATCTTCTGGCACATCTTCTTGGCAAAACTTAATATATTTTTTAACGCCTGTTGGGAAGCGAATATAGTTGCCTTCATTGATCGAATAGATCTTACCATTATCTGGGATCATCATGTTTTCATGAGATAGACAGAAAGTGCCTAGCGATGGATCGTAAGTGAAACCATTTACGCCTTTACCTGTGGTGTAAACCAACATGGTTGATGAACCGTAAATGACGTAACCTGCAGCCACTTGTTTGTTGCCTGGCTGTAAGAAATCTTCTTGAGTCGGTGGTGTTCCGATTGGAGATACTCGGCGATAAATCGAGAAAATAGTTCCAACAGATACGTTCACATCAATATTTGAAGAGCCGTCTAGCGGATCCATCAATACGACGTATTTAGCGTTTTTGTTTAGTTCTTTATTAAAAGCAACCGCTTCATCTTCTTCTTCACTGGCGACACCACAAACTTGATCGCGGGCTTCTAGCGCCGCTTTAAATTTATCGTTCGCGTAAAGATCGAGTTTTTGTTGCTCTTCACCTTGGACGTTTTCAGTGCCGACAGCACCAGTAATACTATCAACTAATCCTGCTTTATTAATTTCGCGGTTTACAATTTTAGCAGCAAGACGAATTGAAGATAAAAGAGACGAAAGATCACCGCTTGCGTGGGGGAAGTCAGCTTGCTTTGCAACAATAAACTCACCAAGGGTGCGTAAATCAGACATGTTATTTCCTTAACGTTCTCTGAATCATGTGGGGGATTTTTTTCGATGCGTAAGCGATTGCCTCTTGATGGACTTTACGACCTAAGCATCTAACAAATAGTGTAAATGTTGGATCTTATTAATGGTAATGAAGTAACCGACACAGATCTCACTTCAAATGTCGAGCTCAGAAGTTTTGCAAACAATCTCGCTTTTCCCCGTCTATTCATGGTAAGAAATGAGTTAGTTTCGTTTTGTCTATTTTTGGAAGAGAATTATGCATATTCATATCTTGGGTATTTGCGGTACCTTCATGGGTGGCGCTGCCATTTTAGCCCGTCAATTAGGCCACAAGGTCACTGGTTGCGATGCCAATGTTTATCCTCCAATGAGCACTTTGCTCGAATCTCAAGGTGTGGAAATAATCGAAGGGTTTGACCCTGCTCAATTGGAGCCCCGTCCAGATTTAGTGGTGATCGGTAATGCGATGAGCCGTGGTAATCCTTGTGTCGAATATGTATTAGACAACAACTTAAGGTACACCTCTGGGCCTCAATGGTTACAAGAGTTCTTATTGCATGATCGTTGGGTATTGGCTGTCTCTGGTACGCACGGAAAAACGACCACGTCGAGCATGTTGGCGTGGATCTTAGAAGATTGTGGTTACGCTCCGGGTTTTTTAGTCGGTGGTGTATTAGGTAACTTTGATCAATCAGCTCGCTTAGGCGAAAGCATGTTTTTTGTGGTTGAAGCGGATGAGTACGACAGTGCCTTTTTTGATAAGCGATCTAAGTTTGTCCACTACCACCCAAGAACCTTAGTGATGAATAACTTAGAGTTTGATCATGCGGATATTTTTGATGATCTAGAGGCGATCAAGCGTCAATTCCACCACTTAGTGAGAACCGTTCCGAGCAATGGGCGTATTTTCTCACCAAAACAAGATGCTGCGATTCATGACGTACTTGATCGTGGTTGCTGGAGCGAACAAGAGAGCAGTGGCCTAGGCGGAGAGTGGCAAGCCGAGAAAATCGTTAACGACGGATCGGAATTTAATGTGCTTTTCCAAGGTGAGTTAGCCGGCCGTGTTAAGTGGGATCTTGTTGGCGATCATAATGTCGATAATGCCCTAATGGCGATTGCCGCGGCGAGACATGTCGGCGTTACCCCTGATCTTGCGTGCGAATCTTTGGCCAAGTTTATCAATACTAAACGCCGTTTAGAGCTAAAAGGGGAGATCAATGGAGTCACCGTATATGACGATTTTGCACACCACCCAACCGCGATTGAACTGACGTTGGGCGGCCTGCGTAACAAAGTGGGTGACAGTAAAATTATTGCGGTATTAGAGCCTCGTTCAGCAACCATGAAGCGAGGCGTACACAAAGAAACACTCGCCGCCTCGCTAGCGAAAGCGGATTCCGTTTATCTATATCAACCGGATAATATCGCGTGGTCGGTTCAAGATGTGGCTGAGCAGTGCACTCAACCTGCTTTTACTAGTGCTGAGATGTCGGAGTTTGTGGCTAAAATTGCCGCTGAAGCTAAGCCGGGCGATCAAATTCTAGTGATGAGTAATGGTGGCTTTGAAGGGATACACGACAAGTTGATTGCTGCATTGTCTGTTTAATTCGTCTGCTCCTATTTGTTAAGTAGCTATGATTGGTAGAGTAGGAATGACACTCTTATTGATGAAATAGCCGTAGGCGAGTATTCTTCGCCATCATTAAATTTACTCATGGATTCGCTTTTGGCTGATCCATATGAGTTTAGTATGGGATAGTTATGGCACCTTGTGACTCGAAAACCATCACTCTTGCATTCACTGGCGCGTCTGGTGCGCCTTACGGATTAAGACTGCTAGAGTGTTTACTTGCGGCGGATTATCACGTCTATTTATTGATCTCTTCGGCTGCGCGAGTGGTTATGGCGACAGAGCACGATCTCAAGCTTCCTAGTGGACCTGATGCTGCAAAAACAGCGCTAGTAAAGCATTTGAATTGCGATGCTGAAAAGCTAACCGTATGTGGCAAAGATGACTGGTTCTCTCCAGTTGCATCGGGTTCTGCGGCACCTAAAAAAATGGTGGTATGCCCTTGTTCAGCAGGAAGCGTGGCCGCGATTGCACATGGAATGTCTGATAATCTGATAGAAAGAGCAGCAGATGTGGTGATGAAAGAGCGTGGGCAACTGTTGTTGGTGGTGCGTGAAACCCCATTTTCAACTCTGCATTTAGAAAATATGCATAAGCTTTCGACCATGGGTGTCACTATCATGCCTGCGGCTCCAGGTTTTTATCATCAACCTAAAACCATTGAAGATCTCATCGATTTCATGGTGGCACGAGTGCTTGATCATCTTAGTATTGAGCAAGGTCTAGTGCCTCGTTGGGGTTATGATCAGCGAGTTGTGAAGTCTGAATCTTGATCCTTATGGCTTATTGATCTAATTACCATTACAATTCGACTTACTCATCGGGGGGCCAGTCATTCATTTTGTGGATGATCAGCTGAGATCAAGCATCTGCTTGGGACCCGTAAACCTGAACCGGATAATGCCGGCGTAGGAATTGAGTTTGGAGCAACCTTTTCGTATTCCTCCCTCAAGTCCTGTGTCGTACCTACTACAAGGAAAGCGAACAGTGAAAACCACTCTAACCGCAGTAGCACTTGCTACCATCACCTCTTTTTCGGCGTCTGCCGCTGATAACACACTGACTATTTATACTTATGACTCTTTTGCATCAGAGTGGGGCCCGGGCCCGGCTGTTGAGAAAGCATTTGAATCAAAGTGTGGTTGTGACGTGAATTTTGTCGCGCTTGATGATGGAGTGTCGATCTTAAATCGTCTGCGTCTTGAAGGCTCAAATACCAAAGCGGATATCGTATTGGGTTTGGACAACAACTTAATGGTAGAAGCGAAGAAAACCGGTTTATTGACCGAGCATCAGGTTGATACCTCTTCTGTTGCTTTGCCAAAAGGTTGGACAGATACGACGTTTGTTCCTTATGACTTCGGTTACTTTGCCTTTGTATACAACACTGAGAAATTGGCTAATCCACCGAAAAGCTTGAAAGAGCTGGTGGAGCAACGTGATGACTTGAAAGTGATTTATCAAGACCCGCGAACTTCAACTCCGGGCCAAGGTTTGATGCTGTGGATGAAGTCTGTTTATGGCGACAATGCGAGTGATGCATGGAAAAAATTGGCTAAGAAAACGGTCACAGTAACGAAAGGTTGGTCTGAAGCTTACTCGATGTTCTTAGAGGGTGAGTCTGATTTAGTGCTCTCTTATACGACCTCTCCGGCTTACCATATTATTGCTGAAAATGAGACGAAGTATGCGACAGCGGATTTTGCAGAAGGGCATTACACTCAAGTTGAAGTCGCGGCAAAAGTGAAGGGCTCGAACAATGAAAAGCTGGCGAATGAGTTCATGAATTTCATTTTAAGTGATGACTTCCAATCGGTCATGCCTACCGGGAACTGGATGTACCCAGTTACAAATGTCGCCTTGCCAAAAGGGTTTGAAACACTCTCTTTACCAAAGCAAGCATTAAGCTTCAGTGCAGAAGAGGTGGCTGAAATGCGTAAGCCTTGGATCCGTGAATGGCAACATGCGCTCACTTTTTAATACTAATTAGTCAATAGAATTAATGAATTCAGTTCCTAAAGTTGGATTATGGGTCGCGATAGTTATCGCGACCTTTGTTCTTTGTGCTCTGGCTGCACTTTTTCAGTATGCGCCTTCGCTAGAGCTTTCTAGTGTTTGGTCTGATCCCTATTATCGTCATGTGACCAAATTTAGCTTTTATCAAGCCGGGCTCTCAACGTTACTGAGTGTCGGTTTTGCTATTCCTGTGGCGCACGCTCTGTTTCGTCGCCAGTTTTTTGGTCGTTCATTATTACTCAAATTATTCGCGTCAACATTGGTGTTACCAGTGCTGGTGGGGGTATTTGGCTTATTGGCGATCTATGGAAATAGTGGTTTACTTGCCAGCTTATTTGCGTGGTTTGAACATCAATTACCGTTTTCTATTTACGGCCTAAATGGCATTTTACTGGCGCATGTTTTCTTTAACCTGCCTTATGCTAGCCGTTTATTATTACAATCTTTAGATGCGGTTCCAGCCGAGCAACACAAGCTATGTGCTCACCTTGGAATGAGTCATTGGGATAAATTTAAGTGGGTTGAATGGCCTAGATTACGACAGCAACTTCCTCATGTGTGTGGCTTAGTGTTCATGCTCTGTTTTACTAGCTTTGCAACGGTGATGGCTCTAGGCGGCGGCCCCAAATCCACCACTATCGAACTGGCTATCTACCAAGCGATTAAGTTTGATTTTGATTTGCAATCTGGTGCGCTGCTGGCGGTATGGCAAATGCTGTTATGTGGAGTGTTATCGATGTCGATTCAACGCTTATCAAAACCAATATCGGTATCCAATGGACAGGTCAGTCGCAATACCTTTATGACTCGAGATTCGATGGCGGCTAAATGCTGGGATGGCTTTTGGATCATGGGTGTCTCAATGCTCGTATTACCTCCATTATTGATGGTGGTACTCAGTGGCATGAATGTGAAAGCGTTGTCGGTGTTGAGCGATATGAGCTTTTGGCTAGCCATGTTCTCTTCCCTTAAGATCGCCATCTTAGCCAGCGGGTTGTCATTGATCTCGGGGATGGCCATCCTATTGACGAGTCGAGCGTGGCGATTGCGTTCTCAAAGCTTGAAAGCCGATGGTATCGAACTGGTCGGGACGATTATTCTCGTGACGCCAGGGTTAGTCATTAGTACGGGGCTATTTTTACTATTGCGTAATGTCACGGACGTATTCAGCATTGCCCCGATGATTGTCATTGGCGTGAACAGTTTAATGGCGTTGCCATACGTGATTAAAACTCTATCTCAGCCTATGCTGCATATTGCGCAGCAGTACCAATTATTATGCCCAAGTCTTGGAATGAGTGGGTTCTCACGTTTTCGTCTTGTGGAGTGGCGAGCATTACGCAAGCCTATCGCTAATGCATTTGCGCTGAGTTTTATGCTGTCTGTTGGCGATTTAAGTGCGATAGCTCTTTTTGGTAGCCAAGAATTTAGAACCTTGCCTCTCTACCTTTTTCAGTTACTAGGCAGTTATCAAATGGAGGCTGCTGCCGTGGTCGCTTTGAGCTTATTACTGCTGTGCGTGGCGTGCTTCTCCATCATTGAACGTGCATTTCAAGTGACGCCTAAGGCGAAAAACTCCCGTCCACAGGCGGTTAAGGAATATTTATGATTCAGCTTTCAAATGTCCAATATGACTACCATCATGAAGGATTTGAATTTGACCTAATTGCGAAGCAAGGTTCTATTGTGGCGCTGATGGGGCCAAGTGGTGCTGGTAAATCAACGTTACTCAGTTTGGTTGCTGGTTTTATTGACCCAACCGATGGGGATATTCGTGTTGATGGGTCGTCTGTTCTCGGACAAGAACCTTACTTGCGACCACTTGCGATGTTGTTTCAAGAACACAACTTGTTTGCTCACTTGTCCGTTCGAGAGAATATTGGCCTAGGGCTTCATCCGGGGCTTAAATTGACCGCAGATCAAGTGAAGCAAGTGAATGATGCCGCCCTGCAAGTTGGTGTCGCTGACATGTTAGATCGCTTGCCTGAGCACTTATCGGGAGGGCAGAGACAGCGTGTCGCACTGGCGCGTTGTTTTGTACAGCCTCATCGAGTTTGGTTGTTAGATGAACCGTTTTCGGCGCTGGACCCGATTCTTCGTGCCGAAATGCTCAATCTTGTTAAACGACTTGCCGCAGAAAGAGAGATTACGGTTGTGATGGTGACGCACCATATTAGTGATGCCAAAGCCATTGCCAGCCATTTTGCATTCTTAGCTCAAGGTAAGGTGGTGTTGTGTGAGCCTATTGAAAACCTTAAGGCAACCCATGACAACAATATGTTGAGTGACTTTGTGAAAGCGGGGGAGTAGCAACCTGCCTTTCATTTCGCTTATTCGTCTTTATTGAGTCGAGGTGTTTTTTCTTCGCATTATGATTATGTTTCAGGCATAAAAAATGGCTGAACCTGTCAGCCATTTTATTGTATTCACTAAAGTGAAAGCGTATTAATCTTCACTTCCTTCGTGTAGCTCTTTTAGAACTTGGAAGATTTCACGTGAAGATTTCGGTGCTTTTTTCGCAGCCTTCTCTTTGTTTGCTTGACGAGCAAGCTGACGTAGACGTTGGCGATCCGCTGATGGGTATGTTTCCATCACGTCTGCGATAGCACTGTCACCGTTCTCAATAATACGATCACGAGTCTGTTCAAGCTTGTGCAATGTAGCCGTCGCTTGTGAGTGCTTGTTACGAACTTTATCAAGAGCTGCTTGAATCGGTTCAGGATCGACGAAACGCATCAACTTGCCAATATATTGTAGCTGGCGACGTCGAGCTTCATTTTTAAAGCGTTGCGCGTCCTTGATTGCTTCAGCAAGATCTTCCGTCAGTGGAAATTTAGCCAGTACTGATGGTTTTAGTGAGATTAACTCTTCACCTAAAACTTGCAGTGCTTCCATGTCTTCCTTCATCTCGGTTTTGCTGACCCAGATGATCTCTTCTTCTGGTTCCCAAGGCGCTTTTTGGTTTTTACGTGCCATGTTTGTATGCCTATATCACTATCTCAAACGAATATATCCCTATTTTAGCAAGAATCGTGGGGAGAAAGCGAAATTCTTGTTATCCTAATCAATATTGATAGCAAATAGTTAGATTGAATATGGATGTAAGACAGCAAGTCGCTCAACAACGCGTTGAGTTAGAAGCCGCAGTAGCAAAAGCTTTGGATATGGCAGCAGTCAGTGCAGATGCTGCAGAAGTCGCGATTACTAAGAGTACTGGACTTAGTGTTTCGACTCGTATGTGTGAAATCGAGAATGTTGAGTTTAATAGTGATGGTGCGCTAGGGATCACGGTTTATCGAGGTCAACGCAAAGGCAGCGCGTCTACATCCGATCTTAGCGAAAAAGCGATTCAACAGACGGTTGCAGCTGCACTTGATATTGCTCAGTACACTTCAGAAGACCCTTTTGCAGGCCCTGCACCTAAAGAATTGATGGTGAAAGAGATCCCAGATTTGGATCTGTTTCACCCTGATGAACCAAACCCTGATGCGGCGGCGGAAATTGCCATTGCAGCGGAACGCCAAGCTCTTGCTTACAGTGACAAAATTAAGCAAAGCGATGGTGCTAGCTATGACAGCCATTACGGTGTGAAAGTCTATGGCAACAGTCACGGATTATTAGCCAGCTATGCTTCAAGTCGTCACAGCACTAGTTGCTGTGTGATTGGCGAAGGCAAAAATGGTGAGATGGAGCGAGATTACAGTTATACCCTTGCTCGTCACCGCGATGATTTGTGGACGCCTGAGAGAGTAGGCCAAGAAGCCGCTGAAAAGACGGTCAGCCGATTAGATGCGAAAAAGCTGTCAACAGGTCAATACCCAGTGATGTTTGCTGCCGATGTAGCGACAGGCTTAATGGGGCACCTTGTTGGCGCGATCAGTGGTGGCAGTCTATATCGCAAAGCGTCATTCTTACAGGATCACTTAGGTAAAGAGATTTTACCGGGTTGGTTTAATGTATGTGAGAAACCGCATGTATTAAGAGGTTTAGCTTCAAGCCCTTTCGATAGCGAAGGTGTATTTACCCAAGATCTCGATATTATTACCGATGGTGTACTCTCTACTTACTTATTGACGAGCTACGCTGCGCGTAAAATGGATATGACGCCAACGGGTCATGCTGGTGGCATCCATAACTGGTTTGTGAAATCGACAGGTCAAAACTTTGAGCAGATGCTAAAAGAGTTAGGTACTGGTTTGTTCGTTACTGAAGTTATGGGCCAAGGTGTGAATACCGTTACTGGTGATTACTCTCGTGGCGCAGCAGGTTTCTGGGTTGAAAATGGTGAGCTTCAGTTCCCTGTGTCTGAAATTACGATTGCGGGTAATCTGAAAGATATGTTCAAGCAGATTGTCGCAGTGGGTAATGATGTGGAGACACGATCTCAAATCCAAACGGGTTCTATTCTACTCGAATCATTAAAAATTGCGGGTGAGTAACACGACTCTCGTGAGTGAGTGAAGATTAAAAAAGGGGTTGATGCATGTGCATTAACCCCTTTTTTTGATTGGTATCTTATTTCAATCGCATCATATCGAATTCGTGACTGCGCTTAGATAAGTATTGTGGCTAACCCTAAGAATACCGATAGACCGACCACATCGGTGACGGTTGTAAGCGCCATCCCGCCGGCAAGTGCTGGGTCGATATTCATTTTCTTGAGGAAGATTGGAATAGTGACCCCTGCAATTCCTGCCATGAGCAAGTTCGTCATCATCGCGGCTGAAATAATACCGCCAAGCATCCAATTGCCTTTCCAAGCCACGACAATCCCACCGATGATCAGCGCCCAAAGAATGCCGTTTAAAAAGCCAATTGCAGCTTCTTTAAATAGGAGTTCTCGTTTGTTACTGTCACCGATATGACCGAGTGCTAAACCGCGAATCACTAGTGCAACGGTTTGATTCCCGGCAACACCACCCATTGATGGAACAATGGTCATTAATACGGCAATGGCGGCCATTTGGTCTAGGGTCGCTTCAAACATATTGGAAACAGACGCAGCAGCAAGGGCGGCAAGGACATTTGCACCAAGCCATACGCTACGACGTCGTGCTGATTTTACGACAGGAGCAAAGGTATCTTCGTCATCATCCATACCCGCCATACTCATCATCGAGTGTTCGGCATCTTCACGGATAATATCAACCACATCATCGATGGTGATACGGCCAACGAGGTGTTGGTTTTCATCAACGACAGGAGCCGATACCCAATTACGTCGTTCAAACAGGCTGGCGACATCTGAGTCACTGGCATCAACCGAGATCGCTTCATCTGCATCATCCATCACCTCAGTAACAGGCACATCGGGTTGAGTTGTCAGCAGTGAAACTAATGATAAGTGGCCAATTAAACGCATTTCATCATCGATGACGTAGAGAGCATCCGTGGCTTCGGGTAATTCCCCCTTCATACGTAGATAACGTAATACCACATCTACATCGACGTCAGCACGAATCGTGATTACGTCGGTGTTCATGATCCCACCAGCGGTATCTTCTGGATAAGATAGAGCGGTTTCTACACGAGCACGATCAGCACTGTCCATTTGCGACAGTACTTCTTTTGACACTTTATCCGGTAAGCTACGAAGTACGTAAGCGACATCATCGGTATCCATGCCTTCAGTTGCTTCTGCAAGCGTCTCTGGGGCCATTTTGGATACGAGGCCATCTTTTACATCTTCGTTTAATTCATCAAGGATCTCACCATAATCTTCAGGATCGGTGAGTTGCCAAAGTACTTCACGACCTTTACGTGGAGAAGCTTCCAGCAGGTGAGCAATATCTTCGGGTTCCATGTCCTGAAGTTGGCGGCGGACATGAACAAAACGGCCATTTTCTAGCGCTTCACTAACTTCTTGGAGGGTTTGGTGAGCTTGGTCGAATTCTAATTGCTCTGCCATGGTTTCCTCCTAACTCGTTAAACTGATAATGGTTGGAATAGTAACTTAATTTTATGCTCAAACCACCTCAAAATACTTGTTTCTGCAAGAATTTATTGGCTTTCGGTTCGAGCGAAGATAAGTCTGTTTAAAAATAGAGGTGATATGGCTGAGATTCAATAATAAGTGCAGGAAAGATCTGTGAAAAATTATTCGCTTTCATCAAATTTATGTTCAATCAACTCACATACCGCATCAAGAGCTTGCTGAGCTTGACTGCCTTCACTATGAACGGTGATGTCTTGTCCTTGGGCGGACTCCAACATCAATAAACCCATTACGCTATCAGCGGTTGCGGTTTTATCTTCGTGATTATGAACGGTAATGATGGCATCAAAACTTTGCGCTAATTCAACCAGTTTTACTGCAGCTCGAGCGTGTAAACCTAGTCTATTTTGAATAAGAACCGTCTTGCTGAGTTTCATGCTATTCCCTATTTATTTTTTTCTAATGAGGCATGACGAATTTGAACTTGATGACCTAACTCTGAAAAATATTCCCCAATTTGTTGGGTGATATAGACTGAGCGATGCTTTCCTCCGGTACAACCAATCGCAACCGTGAGGTAGCTGCGGTTGTTTTTCTCAAGCATAGGTAACCAGTTCTCAATAAACTTTTGGATCTGTTGCTTGAGTTCAATCACTTCGGAATGGCTTTCTAAAAACGACTTTATGGGTGCATCTAAACCAGTAAATTGGCGTAAATCAGGTTCCCAGTGTGGGTTCGGTAAGAAGCGAACATCAAACACATAGTCTGCATCGCTAGGTAAGCCATATTTAAAACCAAAAGATTGAAATACCATGACTAAATCTTGGCGTTCTCGTCCTTCAATACGCATTCGTATCGTTTCACTTAAATCATAAAGTGATTGGTTAGTGCTATCTAAAACTAAGTCAGCTTGCTCTTTTAAGGGAGAGAGTATCGCCTTCTCACGCTGAATTGCTTGGATCAGGGATGGCTTATCATCATTGAGCGACAGAGGGTGTATCCGACGCGTTTCACTATAACGTTTTAATAATGTCTCTTCATTGGCATCCAGAAACAATACGCTTACGTCATTGTGAGGCTTCAACCTTTCTAGCGTTTCGGAAACAAGAGTGGGCTCTTTTGGTAAGTTTCGAATGTCGATACTTACAGCAACGTTCTGTTTGCCACTCTGCACTGAAGTTACAAACGCATCGAGTAAATTGACTGGAAGGTTATCAACGCAGTAATAACCAAGGTCTTCTAATACTCGTAATGCAACGCTTTTTCCCGCTCCAGATTGTCCACTTACTACAATTAAACGCACGGTGAATCCTGTTCGTTATTTGTTGAAGACGCTTGAGTCATGATGTTGTATAGCTCTTCGTCACTTTGAGCTTTACGTAATTGCTTTAATGTCTGTTTATCGTTTAAACGTTCTGCCATACATGAGAGGGTTTTTAGGTGCTCTTTACACTGTTCGTCAGGAACAAGAAGAGCAAAAAGAAGGTCGACAGGACGGTTATCAATGGCATCGAACTCAATCGGTTCTTGGCACTGAAGTAAGACAGCGATGGCTTTGTCACTTGAAAACATACGAGCATGGGGAATGGCGATCCCATTTCCGATGCCAGTACTGCCCATTTTTTCACGGCTGAGCATGCATTCAAAGAGTTCATGGGAGTTTTGGCCCGTGTATTCAGCCGCAATCTGACTGATCAGTTCTAGGGCTCTTTTTTTACTAGTACATTGAACTGCACTTTTTGTGCAGTTCAATGAAAGTACTTCGCTTAATTGCATGGTTAGTGACTACTTAGCTTTTCTTTGTGTTTATTAAGTTGGCGAACGAGTTTATCAACAAGTGAATCGATCGCGGCGTACATGTTTTCATCTTCAGCGGTAGCATGAATATCCCCAAGGTTAACATGGAGAGTCGCTTCAGCAATTTGAGTCACTTTTTCTACGCGTAATACTACGTGAACATTATTGATGTGATCAAAAAATCGCTCAAGTTTTTGAAACTTGGTTTGAACATAGTCTTGCATTGAATCGGTAAGATCAACGTGATGGCCTTTAATGGTGATTTGCATAGACTTTCCTTTTCAGTTATTGGCCTTAAAGCAGGCGTTTACGCTGACTTGAAGGGGCAATGCCTAATGATTCTCGGTACTTCGCTATCGTCCTTCTAGCAACCTGAATCCCTTGGTCAGCCAGTAGAGCCGCAATTTTGCTGTCGCTCAGAGGTTTTGCTGTGTTTTCTGCGGCAACTAATTTTTTAATTAGTGCACGTATTGCTGTTGATGAACATTCTCCACCATTGTCGGTACTCACATGGCTAGAGAAGAAATATTTCAGCTCAAAAATTCCTTTGGGTGTATGCATGAATTTTTGTGTGGTGACACGAGATATGGTGGATTCATGCATCTCTACTGATAGTGCTACATCATTGAGCACCATAGGTTTCATCGCTTCTTCACCATATTCAAAGAAATCGTGTTGATGTTCAACTATGCACCTTGCAACTTTGAGCAGCGTCTCGTTTCTGCTTTCTAGGCTTTTAATTAACCATTTCGCTTCTTGTAAGTTGCTTCGGATGTATTGGCTATCAGGGCTATTACCTTTGCCTAATTGCGCATACTGTTGATTAACTTTTAGCTTAGGAACGCTATCTGGGTTAATGGTTACCACCCATTTACCGTGATCTTTAAAGACAGAGACATCAGGCACGACATATTCGGTTTCGTCGGGGGTGATTTTACTTCCCGGCCTTGGGTCTAACTGCTGGATAAGGTGCAGAACTTCACGTAGTTCCGCCTCTTTTAACTTGGTCTCTTTGATCACCAACTTATAGTCACGATTACCGAGTTGATCAATATGATTGGCCAATACGAGTTTGGCTTCATTGAGCCAAGGGGTATCTTCAGGGTAGGTGGCAAGTTGTAACAGTAAACAGTCTTGAAGGTTAAGTGAGCCAACGCCTAGTGGGTCAAACTGCTGAACTCTTTTCCTTACCGCTTCAATTTCGTCGAGTTCTATCTCTTCATTATCAAAGCTCTCTAAAATATCTTCACTAGAGGTGGTGAGGTAGCCATAATCATCAATCGCATCAATAATCGCGAGGGCAATGGTTCTATCTGTGTCACTAAATGGGGTTAAGTCGAGTTGCCACAGTAAGTAATCTTGTAGGCTTTGGGTGGTTTCACCTTGATATACGGGCATGTCATCATCAAAAGCGATGCCTGTGCTGCCCGTATTCGCGCTGTAAACATCTTCCCAAGTGGTGTCTATTTCGAGTTCATTGCTGATTTCTGACTTCTCTATGAGATCTGAACTGTCAGGTAGTTCAGGTTCGCTGGTAGGCTCAGCACTGTTGGTCTCAGCGTTTAAGGATTCTGAAGCGTTGTTCGCCTCACTACTGCTCTTGTCATCAGTAGCGGCACTCTCATCATTTCCTTCTTCTATGTCGAGAAGTGGATTGGATTCTAGCGCTTCTTGGATCTCTTGTTGTAAATCCAATGTCGACAGTTGCAACAAACGGATCGCTTGTTGTAACTGAGGTGTCATTGCTAACTGTTGACCTAGCTTAAGTTGTAGTGAAGGTTTCATTCAGTATGGTTTACCTTATTATTCTAGTTTTTTCCGTTCTCTATTTAATCATAGACGGAATTGTTCACCGAGATAAACTTGTTTTACTTGCTCATTATTGAGGACGTCTTCAGGAGTGCCTTCCGCAATTAAGTGGCCTTGACTAACGATGTAAGCCTTTTCACAGACATCAAGCGTTTCTCTCACGTTATGATCGGTTATGAGTACGCCTAAGCCACGGTCTCGCAAGTGAACAATGATTTTCTTAATATCAATCACCGAGATGGGATCGACACCTGCAAAGGGTTCATCAAGCAAAATAAACTGTGGGTTAGCGGCAAGGGCGCGTGCGATTTCAACTCGGCGGCGCTCACCACCAGAAAGTGCCATACCGTTACTAAGACGGATATGTTGAATGTGAAACTCTTCTAAAAGATCTTCAAGCTTATCTTGTCGCTCTTCTCTCGTCAGTTCATTACGAGTTTGTAGGACGGCCATAATGTTATCTTCTACAGACAACTTACGGAAAATCGACGCTTCTTGAGGCAAGTAACCAATACCTAAGCGAGATCGACTGTGCATTGGTAGAATACTGATATCTTCACCATCGATACTGATGGTGCCCTCATCACGAGCAACTAAACCTACAATCATATAAAAAGAGGTGGTTTTACCTGCACCATTTGGCCCCAATAAACCAACGATCTGCCCTGAATTGACTTCAAGACTAACATCGGTGACCACTTTTCGTTTCTTATAGCTCTTGGCTAAATTTTCCGCTTTGAGTACAGACATAGTTACTTATTCGGCTGTTGAGTTGAAGGCTGTAATACCGTCGTTACGCGTTCATCTTGGTTACTGTCAGCAACCAGTTTTTGAGACTTAATTTGGTATTGAATGGAAGAGCCTTTGATGACATTCCCATCTTGGGAAAGCGTTGCTTCACCTGTCATCAGAAGTTCATCTGATGATAATTGATAATTAAGTTTCTCTGCTTCACCTGAGAGGGTTTTACCGTCATCGGTTAACTGAGAAAAAGAGGCTGGCGTACCCAATGCTTTGATCTGCTTAATTGAACCATCATCTGGATTTCGAGTGACGGTGATGGTATCGGCATTGATACTGATGCTACCTTGTTTCAATTTCACATCACCAATAAAAGTAACTTGGTTGCTTTTCATATCAAGCTGCTGGCTATCAGAGTCAATGTATACCGGCTGGTCGGTATCTGACGATAGCGCAAGTGCATTTGGTGCCGCGAAAGCAAACGCTAATAAGCTAAGGTGTAAGAGTTTCATATCTACCTTGAACATGGTTAAATAGGGTGGCGTTATTGTGTTCGAAACTGCCTTTCATCGCTTGTCCTTCAGTTTTAAACTGAGGACCAATCAACAAGACACTGTTGTTGGCTTGAAAATTTCGGCTCACGAGTTCAATACGCAATTCATCTGTCGACATGCTTTTAAAGCTGGCGCCAGGCAATAAATTTTCTACAGACACATTATCATAAAGTGTCAGTACTTGCTCTTCATCGAGAACAGCTCGGCGAGCCGTAATTTTCCACTCCACTGTTTTTCCATCTCGGAAAACAGACAGTTTTGGGTTCTCAAAAATAGTCTCACCACTTTTTGCGTAGTGGTCTAAATTTGTCGATGTAATGCTGTGGCTACGAACGCCTTCTGAATTGAAGGATATATTCTCTAAGTTCTTACCGCTGAACATTGGAAGTTCTAAGTTAGGAGCAACTTGAACGGTTGTGCCTTGGCTCTTATCGAAAAGGTAATAAGTAGACCAAGAGGCAATAAATAGCAGTAAGATATAAAGAATACGAGACAAACTCATATACTTAAACCTTTATGGGTATCCAGCTCATCACGTGCGTGCAAAATCAAATCACAGACTTCTCGAACTGCACCACGCCCACCATGAATGGTAGTGACGTAGTTAGCGCGTTGGACAAGAAGAGGGTGACCGTCTGCCACACAAACTTTGAGTGCAACCTGTTCCATTACTGGCCAATCGATAAGATCGTCACCAATATAGCCTGTATGTTCAGGCGCAATGTTTAATTTTTCGCAAATATCACGATACGCTTTTACTTTATCGTCTTGCCCTTGGTAAATCAGCGAGATACCTAACGCTTTCATTCTATTTTCGACAATTTGAGATTGGCGTCCTGTAATGATGGCTATTTCAATGCCAGCATTCATTAATGATTTCACGCCATACCCATCACGAGTATGAAAGGTTTTTAGCTCTTCGCCATTATTCCCCATGTAGACTAAACCATCAGAAAATACGCCATCGACATCACAGATAAGCAGTTTTATCTCTTTTGCAATATTGATGATGTCAGTGGCGACTGGGCCGTATAATGTTTCGGTCATTTGAGTCATTACATCACTCCAGCTTTCAATAGATCATGCATATTTAGTGCACCAACAAGTTTGCCATTGTCGCATAGCATTAAGCCACTAATGCTTTTATCTTGCATTAAGTTCAGGCCTTCAACCGCGAGCATATTGGGTTCTGCAACCGTTGGGTTCTGTGTCATCACTTCGCCAATGGTGGCGCTGTGGATATCAATGCGTTTGTCCAACGTTCGGCGTAAATCACCATCAGTGAACACTCCAACCATTTGGTCGTTATCATCCACAATGGCGGTCATACCTAATCCTTTTTGCGATATTTCAAGTAAGGCATCTCGGATTAACGCGTTAGGTGTTACGACTGGCAGTTCATCACCAGTGTGCATAATGTCTTCTAATTTTAGCAGCAGTTTACGACCTAGAGCACCACCAGGGTGGGAAAGAGCGAAGTCTTCAGCGGTAAATCCTCTTGCTTGAAGCAGGGCGACAGCAAGCGCATCACCCATCACGAGTGTTGCTGTGGTGCTCGTTGTTGGTGCTAATCCTAATGGACATGCTTCTTCCGGCACCGTAATTCGTAAGTGCAGATCCGCCAGTTTCGCCATATTAGATTCGGCTTTGCCTGTCATGCTAATGATGCGAATGTTGAGGCGCTTTAGTACAGGGAAAAGGCTCAGAATTTCAGATGACTCGCCAGAATTTGAGATAGCAATGACGATATCGCCTGGTGATATCATACCTAAATCACCGTGTGCAGCTTCTCCCGGGTGGACGAAGAAAGAGGATGTTCCTGTGCTCGCCAGGGTCGCGGCTATTTTCTTTCCGACATGGCCAGACTTACCCATCCCCATAACCACGACTTTGCCTTGGTTTTGTAAGATCTGCTCACACGCTTGGCAAAATTGGTCATCAAAGTATTGCGATAACTGCTGTAGACCAGCAATTTCCGTTTGTAACACTTGTTCTGCAACACTGCGATAGTCAAATGTAGTAGGCATTAATAACTCCGGAACTTGAGCGAATTAAAAGACTTTATCGTCGTGGAACGATGGCAAACACGGTTAAGCGGCCATGTTCATAAATAAATAACCTTGGTAAGTCAGGAAGCAGACTAGCAGAATGCCACCTTCAATACGGTTAATGCTGCGAGATTTCCCTAACGCCATCACAACAAGAAGAAGTGATAGGCCTAGCATGACCCAAAAATCTCGGCCCATGGCGTACTCGCTGAGGATTGACGGGTTCAACACGCCAGGGATCCCCATCACGGCAAGGATGTTAAATACGTTGGAACCAATAATATTACCGACGGCCATATCATCTTCGCCTTTCATGACACCTGCTAATGATGCAGCAAGTTCTGGAAGGCTTGTTCCAATCGCAATAATGGTGAGGCCGATAACCAAATCACTCATACCGAAAAATTTAGCAATAACGACAGCGTTGTCGACTAAAACATCCGCAGATAATGGGAGAACGATAAGACCAATAACGACCCACATCGCCGCTTTTTTGTTACTGACACCTTCTGGAATTTCTGACTCTTGATCTTCGATGAAGGCGTCGCCATTTTTTTTCTCATTGCGGCTGATCTGTAGCATGGCAATTAAAAATGTCGCGAAAAGAACAAACAGTAAGATGCCTTCGTGAAAACCTAAGTGGCTATCCCATAGAAGAGCACCAGCCAAAAGTGTCACGGCAATCATGAGCGGCAGTTCACGACGAATGACGCCTGAACTGATCGACATGGGTTTTATCAGAGCGGTAATGCCGAGAATTAAGGCAATGTTGGCTATATTAGAACCAAGCACATTACCCACCGCCGTATCGGTTTTTCCATCAAGAGCGGCGGTTGCTGAAACCATCATTTCTGGAGCGGAAGAGCCCATCGCTAGAATTGTCATGCCAATCACTAGTGGTGAGATCCCGACGTTTCTTGCAAGTGCAGCTGCACCAAAGACTAATTTGTCGGCACTCCAAACTAAAAAGATTAGACCTACAATAAGAAACGCAACGGCTTCAAGCATGATGATTCCCAAATATTAAAGTTAGATAACCGCTAATTTTGACCTGTTGGCTGCTAAAAGGGAAGATGAAGATAAGATAAATTGCTATTAATCTGTAAAATAATGAGTTTTATTGTCAGACTTATTATCTTGGCTCTAAATGACGTGAGTTGTCATTATTACGTAATTTAATCGAACAGTGCTTTTAATTCTATTTTTTAATGCTTATGATTACTAATTAATATCGGTGATTTTTGATAGCTACCCACTTTTGATAGCGAACAATATAGAGATACTATGCCTAGTTCCGATCTTGTAACGATTAATAATTTAACTTTTTCTCGTGGAAATCGTCTTATCTTCGATGACATCAGTTTACATGTTCCCGAAGGTAAAATAACGGCGATCATGGGGCCGTCTGGGATCGGAAAAACGACGCTTTTGCGTTTGATCGGCGGACAGTTGTTACCAGAACAAGGTCAAATATTGTTTGATGGTGATGACATTCCTCAGTTAAGCCGTCGAAAACTGTATCAAGCACGAAAAAAAATGAGCATGCTGTTTCAATCTGGAGCGCTGTTCACGGACTTAAATGTGTTTGATAACGTGGCGTTTCCGTTGCGTGAACATACGGAATTAAGTGAAGAGTTACTACGAACCATCGTGTTACTCAAACTTGAAGCGGTTGGCTTACGTGGTGCAGCCGAATTGATGCCAAGCGAGCTCTCGGGGGGGATGGCAAGAAGGGCAGCATTAGCCCGTTCGATTGCATTAGATCCTGATTTAATTATGTATGACGAACCTTTTGTCGGGCAAGACCCGATTACAATGGGTGTTCTCGTCAAATTAATCCGTAACCTAAACGATGCGTTAGGGCTTACCTCTATTGTTGTTTCTCATGATGTTCCAGAAGTCATGAGCATTGCGGATTGGGTTTATCTCTTGGCTGATGGGCGGATTATAGCGTGTGGTTCACCTGAAGAGTTACGCAATAACCCTGATCCTATGGTCCAACAATTTCTCCAAGGTGAAGCCGATGGTCCTGTTCCATTCCGCTTCCCTGCACAAAGTTTAGAAAAGGATCTGTTCTAAATGTTTGCAAATTACATTGCCAAAGTAGGGCGTCGAACCTTAGCGATATGCGAAGCTTGGGGGCGTGCGAGCCTTATGTTATTTGGCGCATTGGTAGGGCGACCTCGACCGATGCAAAATCTCCCTCTATTGATCAAGCAACTTTATCATGTTGGCGTTCAGTCACTCGCGATTATTGTGGTTTCTGGTCTATTTATCGGCATGGTTCTTAGCTTACAAGGCTACGTGATCTTAATTGACTATGGTGCGGAGGGTAGCTTAGGCCAAATGGTGGCTCTCTCTTTGCTACGTGAACTTGGGCCAGTGGTTACTGCTTTACTGTTTGCTGGTCGAGCAGGCTCAGCATTAACTGCGGAGATTGGTCTCATGAAAGCAACAGAACAGCTTTCAAGTTTAGAAATGATGGCTGTGGACCCGCTTAAGCGAGTGATCGCGCCTCGTCTATGGGCAGGGTTAATTTCAATGCCATTATTGGCGATGATTTTTATGGCCGTTGGTATTTGGGGCGGTCAACTTGTTGGTGTTGATTGGAAAGGCATCGATCACGGTAGTTTCTGGTCTGCGATGCAATCTTCAGTGGAGTTAGGACAAGATATCGGCAATAGCATGATTAAGTGTATGGTATTCGCCATTACGGTTACATGGATTGCACTGTTTAATGGCTACGATGCGATTCCGACATCGGAAGGGATCAGCCGAGCGACAACACGCACAGTTGTGCATTCATCTCTAGCAGTATTGGGGCTAGACTTTATACTTACAGCATTGATGTTTGGGAATTAATCATGCAACAAACTCGAAAATTAGAATTATGGGTTGGCAGTTTTGTCATTACAGGAATTTGCGCAATCTTGGTGATGATTTTTCAAGTCGCTGACGTTAAAGGTCTAGGTTCAAGTGATACTTATACCCTTAAAGCGGCATTTGATAACATCGGTAGCTTAAAAGTTCGTTCACCAGTGAAGGTTGGTGGTGTAGTGATTGGGCGCGTGAGTGACATTACTTTAGACACGGAAAGTTACTTACCCGTAGTTTCGTTATCTATTGATAGCCAATACGGCCCGTTTCCTGATACCTCTAGTGCACAAATTTTAACGTCAGGTCTTATTGGTGAGCAGTATATTGGCCTTGTTCCTGGCTTCGTTTTTGACGATGAAGAGATGTTGGTTGAAGGTAACTTTATTGAAGACACTAAATCAGCATTAGTCTTAGAAGATTTAATCGGCCAAGTTTTGTATAGCGTTGGCGGCTCTGATTCTGAAAGTAACTCTGACGATAAATAGTAGGTGCCTATGTTTAAACGAATTTTATTAATTGCCTCCGCATTTTTGTATTCATTACCGCTATTTGCCCAAGAGGTTGATCAAACTCAACCATACGCAATGATGAAGCAGGTAGCTGAGCAAGCATTTTCTCGTTTGAAAGCGGATCAGGCGATCATTCAAAACGACCCAGAACATTTGAAAGTGGTTGTAGAAGAAGAGTTAATGCCGTATGTCAATGAGCAGTATGCTGCTTTGAAACTACTTGGACCTAACTTAAAAGCGGCGAAAAAAGAGAATCCAAAAGGGTACAAGAAAGATGTAAGAGTTTTTATTGATGCGTTTCGTGGTTATTTAGTCGCGTCTTACGCGCAAGTTCTGACTCAATATACGGATCAAGTTATTGAGTTTGCACCCGAATCTAAAATCAAACCGACTCAACGAATTGCAAGCGTAAGAGTTGATATTGTCGATGCTCCTCGACCGAACATCAAACTTGAATTCAAGCTAAGAAAAGATAAGAAAACAGGTGAGTGGAAAGCATTTGATATGATCGCGGAAGGAATTAGCCTGTTATCGAGTAAGCAGTCAGAGTGGAACGGTAAAATTCGTCAAGATGGGATTGTCGCTGTCGCTCAAGAGCTAGAAAGATTAGCGAAACAACCGATTCGTTTTGAGAGTGCCAAATAATGATCCACTCACAATGGCAGCAACTGAGCGACGATAAATTTGCGCTAAGTGGTGACTTAGATAGAGATACAGTCCCCGCGTTATGGGAATATTTACGCGCTTGGAAAATAGCTCAAACTCAAGTAAATGTTGATTTATCGTCAGTTCAGCGTATTGATTCGTCTGGAATGGTGATGTTAATCCACTTAATAGAGCATGCAAAAAAACAAAATTGTCATATAATGCTCGGTTTCGTGCCAGAACAATTACGCACATTGTTCCAATTGAGCAATATACAGCCATTGATGGCTGAACATATCCAAAACTAGGCAGGGGTGATTTGTGGACAGCACAAAAGTACAACAATTATTAGAAGAAGCACTAGGCCTTCAAGAGATCAAAGTGAAAGGCGAAGGCAGTCACTTTGAAGTAATCGCAGTTGATGCTTGTTTCGATGGCATGAGCCGAGTAAAGAAGCAGCAATTAATTTATGGTCCGCTAACGGATTATATTCAACGTAATGACATTCACGCACTTTCAATCAAAGCGTTTACTCCAGAAGAGTGGGATCGCGATAAGAAATTGATGTCGCTGTAAGGTTTATTGATGGAAAAGTTTCGAGTTATTGGGTCTGATTCACCGTTAACAGGTGAAGTGACTATCTCTGGTGCTAAAAACGCAGCACTTCCTATTTTATTTGCATCTATCTTAGCGGAAGAGCCAGTTGAAGTGGCGAACGTGCCGCATCTTCGTGATATCGATACATCGATGGAACTGCTTAAGCGTTTAGGTGCAAAAGTGAGCCGTAATGGCAGCGTGCATGTCGATGGTAGTCAAATCAATGAATATTGTGCGCCATATGATTTAGTGAAAACGATGCGTGCTTCTATTTGGGCTTTAGGTCCTTTGGTCGCTCGTTTTGGTCAAGGTCAGGTTTCATTGCCTGGTGGTTGTGCGATTGGTGCTCGCCCTGTGGATCTCCATATTCATGGTTTAGAGCAATTAGGTGCAACGATTACGCTTGAAGATGGTTACGTTAAAGCTGAAGTTGATGGTCGTTTAAAAGGCGCTCACATTGTCATGGACAAAGTCAGCGTTGGTGCGACGATCACTATTATGTGCGCGGCGACCTTAGCAGAAGGTACGACAATTTTAGACAACGCAGCGCGTGAACCTGAAATTGTAGATACTGCTGACTTCTTAAATGCCATTGGCGCGAAAGTGTCTGGTGCAGGTACTGATACCATTACCATTGAAGGGGTTGAACGCCTTGCTGGTGGTAAGCACTCAGTTGTTGCTGACCGTATTGAAACAGGGACCTTCCTTGTTGCTGCTGCGGTATCTGGTGGCAAGGTAGTATGTAAAAATACCCACCCACATTTACTTGAAGCCGTATTAGCAAAATTAGAAGAAGCGGGAGCTGTCGTTGAATCTGGTGATGACTGGATCAGCCTTGATATGACCGATCGTGAGTTAAAGTCTGTCAAAATTGTTACTGCACCTCACCCTGGTTTCCCTACAGATATGCAAGCTCAATTTACGTTGTTGAATATGATGGCGAAAGGCAATGGCATGATCACGGAAACGATCTTTGAAAATCGCTTCATGCACGTTCCTGAACTGCAACGTATGGGAGCAAAAGCGGAAATCGAAGGTAATACGGTTATTTGTGGTGACACTGAATCGCTCAGTGGCGCTCAAGTAATGGCGACTGATTTACGTGCTTCTGCAAGTTTAGTGATTGCTGGTTGTATCGCCAATGGTGAGACGATTGTTGATCGTATTTATCATATTGATCGTGGATACGATAAGATCGAAGATAAGCTTTCGGCACTTGGTGCCAATATTGAGCGTTTTCGAGAGTCAAGCTAGTCGATAGCTTGCTTAGAAAGCCGGAATCTTAGGGTTTCGGCTTTTTTATTGAATTAATTTCCTCCTGTTCCATTTTATACGAATGGAACATGGGCGTTGTTTGGAGAACTAAAATGATTGCACTTTTACGCCTGCTGGCGGTTGTTGTGTTTGCTATCGTCATGTTTGTGTTTGGTTGTGGTTACTGCTTGTTTAGCCCACGAAATCCAAAGCATGTATTTAGATTTGGCCGTTACTTTGGCTATATGTCTAAAGTGTTTGGTATTAAATTGGAGCTGCGCCTTCCTGATGATGCCTACACTCGTGGCCAGCACGTTTACGTCGCTAACCACCAAAATACGTGGGATCTGTTTACAGTTTCTGCTGCGGTGACACCAAAAGTAGTTACGGTAGGAAAAAAGAGCTTAGTTTGGATGCCGCTATTTGGTCAGCTTTACTGGTTAACAGGTAACATTTTGATTGACCGTGCGAACCGCAGCAAAGCGGTAGGTACGATTGATCAAGTAGTTAACAGCATTAAAAATAGTGACGTTTCTATTTGGATGTTCCCTGAAGGGACTCGCTCACGTGGGCGTGGTTTGTTGCCATTTAAAACTGGGGCATTTCATGCTGCCGTTGGCGCTGAGGTGCCAATCGTACCGATTGTATGCAGCAGCACGGGTGGTGTAAAACTGAACCGTTGGAATAACGGTCACGTTATCGTCGAAATGCTTCCTCCAGTGAGTGTTGAAGGTTATAACAAGAGTAATATTCGAGAGCTTGCGAATACATGCCGTGAGCAAATGAAAGAGAAACTCGAGGCTTTAGATCAAGAAGTTGCTTTGCTTAATAAAAAGCAAACCGTTACAGATTAAGAATAACCTTAAGCAAAAAAAAGGGTTGAACTGGTGAGTTCAACCCTTTCTTGTTTCTATCGTATTGTAATACCAATCGTAGTAAATAACTGGTCATTCTAGCTTGTTAAAATACTCGATAACGGCGTTAAAAATTTTGATTGTAGAATAACTATATATCGAAAATTTCTGCCTTGTTCTCAAGCATTTTTCCTGCGCTATTTATGACTATCTACTTACTGTGATTGGTATAACTCCCGGAAGGGAATTATTTACGAACAGCAATCGCTTCGATTTCGATACCCACATCTTTTGGCAAACGAGCCACTTCAACACAAGAACGTGCTGGGTAGTGTTCTACATTGTGTTCGTCAAAGAACTTACCGTAAACTTCATTTACTGCGCCGAAATCATTTAAGTCTTTTACGAATACCGTCATCTTAACGATGTCTGATACGGCTAAGCCAGACGCTGCCACGACAGCTTTTACATTGTCTAAAGATTGACGAGCTTGAACTGCGATGTCATCAGAAACCTCGCCAGTTGCTGGATCTACAGGGATTTGACCTGAAGTCAGAACCATACTGCCTAGGTCAACACCTTGAATGTATGGACCGATTGCTGCAGGAGCTGATTCTGTATGAAGAACTTTAGTCATTATAATATTCCATCGATTGTTAGGGGAAACTAGGTGGTTAGTTTGCCTTCAAACCCCGAAGAGGTAAAGCGCAAAAGCAGCCACCTATTACGCTCGCGAAATCTTTAAATTCGAGAAAACTGTAAATTCGTGAAAGCTTTAAATTTATGAAAACTATAAATTCGCGAAGCTTAGTCTCCTAAGGTTGCAACCATGACAGCCTTGATGGTGTGCATACGGTTTTCAGCCTGATCAAAAACAATCGAGTAGTCTGATTCAAATACTTCATCAGTCACTTCTAAACCATTCATGGCGTACTTGTCGGAGACTTCTTTACCGACAGTTGTTTCATTATTATGAAATGCAGGTAGACAGTGCATGAATTTCACTTGAGGGTTGCCAGTCGCTTTAATTACATCCATGTTGATTTGATAGGGCGTCATTAATGCAACACGTTCATCCCATGCTTGTTCTGATTCTCCCATTGAGACCCAAACATCGGTATAGAGAAAGTCACAACCTTCCACGCCTTGTTTTACATCTTCTGTCAGAGTAATCATCGCTCCAGTAAGTTCGGCGATTTGCTGACACTCTTTAACTAATGATTCGTCAGGCCAAAATGATCTTGGTGCGATTAAACGGATGTCCATCCCCATTTTTGCAGCGCCAACCAACAGTGAGTTGCCCATGTTATTACGAGCATCGCCAAGGTAGGCAAAAGTGGTTTGATGGAGCAACTTGCCGCGGCCATGTTCAAGCATGGTGAGGAAGTCGGCTAGAATCTGAGTCGGGTGAAACTCATTGGTGAGGCCATTCCAAACTGGAACGCCAGCATACTCACCAAGCTCTTCAACAATATCTTGCCCAAACCCGCGGTACTCAATTCCATCATACATGCGCCCCAATACACGAGCGGTGTCTTTCATTGACTCTTTATGACCGATCTGAGAACCCGATGGACCTAGGTAAGAAACTTGAGCGCCTTGATCAAATGCGGCAACTTCAAAAGCACAGCGAGTTCGTGTGGAAGCTTTCTCAAAAATCAGAGCGATATTTTTACCGCTTAAACGCTTCTGCTCAGTGCCAGCATATTTCGCTTTTTTAAGATCCATCGAGAGATCCAGTAGAAATTGGATCTCCTTAGGAGTGTGATCGAGCAGTTTCAAGAAATTACGGTTGCGCAAATTGAAAGCCATGTCTCATTCCTTAAGATAATGAATAGGGTAGAAAATACTTATACATACAAATGCCATAATTGTGAATAATTATTTATCGCAAAAATAGAAAAGGGCTGAAAAAATCAGCCCTTAGAAGTATCGATAGAGGTTTTAGAGATTAAGGTTTAGAGATTAGTTTTCATAGGTAGATAAACTAAATGCCATCACGCTCAATAGGGCAACTCATACAGCGAGCGCCACCACGACCACGTCCTAATTCATTACCAGGGATGGTAAGCACTTCGATTCCTGCTTTATCATACTTTTCATTGGTATAGACATTACGCTCATAACCGATGACGACCCCTGGTTTCACTGTGAGAACATTATTGGCATCATTCCATTGCTCACGCTCCGCTTCATAACTGTCCCCGCCAGTCGTGATGATCTTAAGTTGATCAATCCCTAAAGCCGACTCAATGGCGCTCATATAGCTATGCGACTCTTCCGCTTTCATTTCTCCATTCTGTTTAGGAGTTAAACGCCACGTATTCAAATCTTTACGAACGATTTCTGGATAAACGGAAAAAGTATCAATATCCATGTGAGTCATTACGGTATCTAAGTGCATGCATGAGCGATGTTTAGGTAAATCAATAGCGATCACTTCACTCGCTTGGCCTGTTTTGAAAAGGTTCTGCGCCATATTTTCAACGCCTTGTGGAGTGGTTCGCTCTGAAATACCAATCAGAACGGCACCATTACCGATCACCAGAACATCACCGCCTTCAATATTGGCATTATCGTAGTTCAAATGTTCATCATCGAAATACTTAATGAAGTCCTGCCCTGCAAATGTGGGGTGCCAGCGATAGATAGCACGCAAGTGATTCGTTTCACGTTGTCTTGCTGCTTTCATCATAGGATTAAGGGAGACGCCACCATATACCCAACAAGATGTATCGCGAGTGAAGAGATGGTTAGGCAAAGGTTCAATCACAAAGTCGAGTGGGCGATGCATTTTAGGCAGCATTGAAGAGGATTGAATCGGCAACTCAGAGTAGGCTAGACCACCAAGAAGTATCGTCGCTAAGTGTTCATTGTCCATACTTGCGAGGTAGATACGCAGCTCACGAGCAAACGTTGGCCCATAACGGAAATTAGAGATTTGGGTCTCCAGAAGCCACTCTCTTGCTTCAGTTACATCGAGAGTTTCGACTAAAAGATCATGCAACAGGAGAACGTCGACTCCTTGATTTCGAAGTGTATTGGCGAAAACATCATGCTCTTTCCCGGCAGCTTCAACTGCTAATACGTCATCGAAAAGAAGTTCATGACAGTTGGATGGGGTTAAGTGGGTGAGGGCGCGTTCCGGGCGATTTAGTAATACTCGTCTTAACTGACCGACTTCAGAGCCAACGTACAACTTACTCATTTTGTATCCTTACTATTAGTCCAGTATGTAGTTATGACAAGGTTATCGGCAATATGCAAATTGAACATAAGTGAAACATTCTGATGAAGTGGGCTTATTGTAATGCTTAGCTCTGATATATAGGGGGTTGGTGAATTTTGATACTGAAAGCTAACATTCGATCTTAACAATATGTTGTGAGTGAATATGCAATGAGAGATATAGAAAAGTGGCGGTCTCAGTAGCTTGATTGTGAATTTATATTCATTACGGATGCCATTTTTATCATTGTATTACGTTATTATGCACTCTTCTGGTTTTGACTATATGCAATCAAGGATAATAAACAGGCGGTTTACTGAGCACTTCTCATTTTAAGCCATAAAAATATTGTTCTGAATTTCGTTATGCATAAAAAATGTTAATTTCCTGTATGTACCTTGTTCGTTTTTTTACTCGCCATTAAATATTTAAATCTGATCCAGAAAAGATCGGTTCTAGGAGAGTTTGATAGTGGCTTTTAAGCTCGATCCATGACATATTTCATCGCTATAATATTTGATCCTTATAAGCACACATTCTGGAGCACAAACATGTCTCACGAAGATGAATATCTATCAGTTGAAGATTTAATTGAGATTCAAAAAGAAGATACACGCGACATCATTGAAGCCTTAATTGAAGACGGTAGTGATCCGGATGCGCTGTATGACATCGAGCACCACCTTTTTGCTGAAAACTTTGAAGTACTGGAAAAAGCAGTGGT
Organism: Vibrio sp. 03-59-1; assembly: GCF_013114135.1. NCBI lineage: Bacteria > Pseudomonadati > Pseudomonadota > Gammaproteobacteria > Vibrionales > Vibrionaceae > Vibrio > Vibrio sp. 03-59-1. The sequence goes on along the minus strand of NZ_VTYA01000016.1, from coordinate 14,857 downwards.
TGAAGCATTCAAGATGGGTTTCGAAGTTCTTGAAGCAGAAGAGACGGAAGATGAAGATGGCAACAAGCTTCTTTGTTGTGATGCGACGATGCAATCTGTGTTAAAAGCGGATGTGATTGATGAGCAAGTGGTTAAGTTGGTTAACTTAGCTGAGAAGTTCGACATTATTTATGATGGCTGGGGTACTTACTACGAAGGTGAGGACGCTATCCATGAAGACGAAGAAGATGACGAAGAGTAATCGTTAATTCTGCTTCTTTTTATTAAAAATGCCGACATATCCGTCGGCATTTTTTATTCCTCAAAAAGAGATGTCATTCTATCTACCCATTCTCTATAATGCAGGCAAACTTGATCTAGCTCAATTTATATTATGCAATTACCTCTGGCTGGCTGGTGGCAAATCTCACCATTGACCGATCTCTCTGTACCTCAAAATGATATTACTTTTCCATCCGCATTAAGTGCGGTACTGCCTAGTGATTTAACAGAAGAGATGATCGCGGATCAAGAATGGCACTTAATGCATGATATTGATGTAGATGAAGCCATGCTTTCGTTTCCTGCGGTTGAGCTTGTAATAGCAGGTGTCGATTATTTTGCGGAGGTTAGGTTGAATGGCGTGGCGCTGTTTGATTGCGATGCCACTCAAAACGTATATAAGAAAGACATTCGACCTTACTTACAGTTAGGGAGAAATCGCTTTGAAGTTCTCTTTTTAGAGCAAGAAGAAGATTTATTGTTTGAAGAAGATAAATTGGATATATGCACTTTAGGTGAACAGAAAGTGACGCCTTCTGATCGTCGTATCGGGATCTGGAAAGCGCCGTACTTACAATTTATTAAACACGTTCGCCTAGATCATATTACCACTGAGCAGATTTGGCATTACGGTGGCGGCTGTGAATTTAAAGTTGATGTTTACTATCAAACATTCGCCTCGGGCCTCATTTCTGCTTCGATCAAATTTAATGGTATGACTTACCATGTTCCACTTGATGTCAGAGCCGACCATGCGGGAGCTCTATTCCAGATTGAAGCCCCTAAATACATCGATTTAAATAACCCTAATTCTGACGATATGTATCAACTTGAAATCAAACTTGATGGGCAAGAATTGAAGCTTCAGGTGGGATTGAGCCAAGACTTATGCGTGACTCATTTTCCTGTGTTATCTGCGTGATGGCTCTTTTTTCAGGTGCTAATGATTCCATCTTCTAGTACTAGTGACTTTGTTTTTTTGGGGTTGATAGAAGCGTTTGTCAAAGCAAAGGATCTGCTTAGCTCATAACACTTTCAGCATTCGAATTTCACAAACCTCATGACCAGTATTCCCCATCGCTTGCTTAATATGCTCAAAACCTAATGATTCATAAAGTGCCACTGCAGCACTTAATTCTGCGGTGGTCTCTAGGTAACAGTACTTGTAGCCTTGTTTCTGAGCGAAGTTTAGCGCTTTGGTGACAAGCGTTTTCGCTAAACCTTTACCTCGGATTTGAGGTAAGAAATACATCTTTTGCAGTTCGCAAACCCCTTCCTCTCCAATTAAAGGAGCAACACCGCCGCCACCAACGACTGCCTCTCCAGCTTCTATTACCCAATATTGTGCATTGCTCGCGCAGTATACTTCACTCATGCAATCTAAAGTCGGATCGCCAACGGCATAGCCTTGCTCTTCAGTTAAACCGAACTCAGCGGAAACGTTACGGATAACGGAAGCTATTGCCGAGTTGTCTGTGTGAATTAAAGGACGCACCTTTAAACCTTTTTGTCGTTCCGTATTAAGCAGTGCTTGGTTATAGATGGTTAAGGTGCTTTCAAGCTGAGTTAATTGCTCGATTGGAAGTTGGTCAATCACTTGCTGGTAATGGTGATTTTGTTGCTGGTGTAATTGCTGCAATGTATGTAACCCCTGTTCAGTTAGGGTCGTCACTTGGCTACGCTTATCTTTTGGGTTGGTGATACTTTTGATGAAGCCTAACTTGCTTAGTCGGTTAAGAGTTCGACTCGCATTGGATTTATCGACATTTAAAAGCTTCGCCATTTGGTTCACGCTGCAAGGTGATCTTTCTAATTCAATGAGAGCATGAGCTTGAACGGGGGTAAGCGATACCTCTCCGCACTGGGTTTCTAGCATGCCCAATTGCCTGACAAGTTGGCGAGATAGATCTCTTAATGAGGCTGGGTTCATAATTATTACCTAAAAGTAGTTGCGTACTGCAACTTAATTTAGTTGCGAGTGGCAACTATGTCAATAAGCATCATTTATCCATTATTAATGATTAATAAATCAATAGCTTAAATATATAAAAAGTACGCATGTGTCGTTATTTATAAATTGATTTAAACTATCTGTTTCTGTATTTTCTTGGTAGATGTGCGCAAAGACGTATATGAATTTTTACTACTGTCAGATGGAATCATAGAAAATGGACAAGAATGAGTTAGAAACCCAGGTTGCTTTTAGTGGTCAGGGTAAAGAGTATTTCGGGATTTGGATTGTTAATATCTTATTATCAATCATTACGCTGGGTATTTATTCTGCGTGGGCGAAGGTTCGTAATAAACGGTACTTTTATGGAAATACAGCGATTAGTGGTGATTGCTTTGAATATCACGGCAAACCGATACAAATATTGAAAGGTCGTATTATCGCAATGATCTGCGTTGTGGCTTGGGTTGTCAGCAATCAATTTGCGCCTCAAATTTCATTGGTACTATTGGTTGGTTTTTTTGCACTTCTGCCATTATTAGCTCGTAGTAATGCTCGTTTTGATGCTGCAATGACAAGCTTTCGCAATGTTCATTTTTCCTTTCAAGGCACGACTTCAGGAGCTTATTGGGCAATACTTGGACGCGGCCTCATTGTTATGGTTGGCTTCATCGCAGCGATTGCTGTAACCGTATTTGCTATGAAAGCGAGTATGATTGCTGGTGGTATTGCGATTCTATTATTGATGCCTGCTTATGTTTATCTTCAATCTTGGTCATTGGTCGGTATTGCTAATTATTTCTCGAATGGTTATTGCTATGGTGATCGTCAGTTTAAAGCAGACTACCAAAACAGTTTTTATTTTAAAGTGTATTTAAAGGGTATGATTGCTTGGACTTTAATATCGGTTGTTGCCGCTTTGGTATTCTTTAGTGTGGCAGGCTTTAATTTAATCAATAATCCAGACTCGCTTGCTGAAGTGGCTAATAGTGGTAGTTTGGCTTCAATGATTACAATTTTTTATTTTGGTTTCATTGTGATGAGTATGGCGATTGCTGCCTATATTCGGGTGACAATAAGAAATTATACGTTTTCAGAGTTAGTGCTTGATAGTAAAGAAGGTGAAGCGGATTCTGCACTAAGCTTTTCGTCGACGTTAACCGTTACAAGTTATATTTCATTGGTGGTAACGAACTTCTTACTTCAAGTATTTACTCTTGGCTTAGCTAGGCCGTGGGTTATGGTTCGAACGATGAGTTACTTATCAGAGAACACTTATGTTCAAGGGAATTTGGACCTATTACTGGTCAATGATCAAGCTTCAGATGTGAGTTCCGCTATTTCAGATGAGATCTCCCAAGCCTTTAATATCGACCTTGGTATTGGTTAAATGATATCAGGCGTTGCACACCCGCCTCGTAGTTCTGAACGCTGCGAGGCGACATTAGATGTTTCTCAACCCGATAAAGTTACTCTCAACCTTCCGGAAAGGAGCACCTCCGCATATTTAAACCGTGTGGATATTGTGCATGGAGTTGGAGCGTCCCCGACGAAGATTCGATTCCCTGATGGCTCGCAATTTATCGCAAGCAGTAATGAGGAGTTGAATCATTATTTGCAAAGTAAGGGACGAAATAACCTCATTGGTAAGCTTGAGAAAAACATCACCGCTATTTTACTGAGTAGTTTAGCTTTAGTGCTCCTTACTGTCTCAATCTTTACTCATGGCATCCCTTGGCTTACCCATCAGATTGTGGCTAACTTACCTGATTCAGTTCCTCAATTGATTGAGAGACAGGTACTGGAATCTTTGGATGAGCAATTGTTTGAATACTCTACTCTTTCACAACAGCAACAGGTTCATATTCGCCAACGTTTCCATTCTCAGCTTGATCTGATGGATATTCATGACGAAGTACAATTAGTTTTTCGTTCTTCAGATCTTGGTGCAAATGCTTTTGCTCTCAGTGGTGGAACCATTGTTGTTTTGGATGACTTAGTGCGGTTAACGAAAACGGAGAAGCAGCTAGACAGTATTCTATTGCATGAATTAGGTCATATTAAGCATCAGCATGTGATGAAAGCATTAGTACGTTCTAGCTTGATCTCATCTGCGGTGGCGCTATTGACGGGTGAAAGCTCAGGTGTGATCGATAATCTCACGGGATTAGGGGTGTTTGTCGCGAATAATGGGCAGTCCCAAGAAGCGGAGCGTGAAGCTGATGCTTTTGCCTCTGACGCAATGGTTAAACTGTACGGTTCAAATCAAGCGATGGTAGATATGTTTGAGTTGCTAGGGAAGGAAGGACACATGGAGCTACCTACATGGTTAAGTTCTCATCCTGAGTTGAATGAACGAATTGAGTCATTAAAAAGGGCGCATTAATGATTTGGTGCGAGATCGGCTCAGAAAAGAGTAGGGCTGAATTATTGTGATAAATAAAAAGGGCAGAAAAATCTGCCCTTTATACTTCATTGATTAATCAGAGAGTGAATTATAGCGCAGCAATAGTTTGCTTTTGTGCTTCCAACTTCACTAAAGTCTCTTTGTAACCTTCTAGCTTTTCACGCTCTTTAGCGATAACGACTTCTGGTGCTTTAGCAACGAAGCCTTCGTTACCTAGTTTACCTTCGATGCGTTTGATTTCGCCTTGAGTTTTTGCAACTTCTTTATCTAGACGAGCAAGCTCTGCATCTTTGTTGATAAGACCCGCCATTGGGATCATCAATTCAGATTTGCCAACCAGTTTAGTCGCACAAGCAGGAGTTGCTTCGCCATCGGCTAGAACTTTAATGTCGTCTAACTTAGCAAGAGAGTTCAGAACGATCATGTTTGCTTCGATACGAGCTGCATCTTTCTCGTCTGCTACTTTGATCATTACTTCTAGGCCTTTGCTAGGTGCAATATCGTATTCCGCACGTAAGTTACGGATAGCAGTGATGAAGTTTTTCACCCATTCAATGTCTTCTACGATCTCAGCATTGAAGTTATCTTCATTAAACTGAGGAAGCGCTTGAGTCATGATTGTCTCACCTTCAACACCATCTACTAGTGGCTTAACACTCTGCCAGATAGATTCTGTGATGTAAGGAAGAACAGGGTGCGCAAGACGCAGAGTTTTCTCTAGAACCGTGATAAGCGTATAACGAGTCGCTTGTTGTTGAGCTTCAGTGCCTTTCCAAAGAACAGGTTTCGTTAGCTCTAAGTACCAGTCACAGAATTGGTTCCAGATGAATTCGTAAAGCGTGTTTGCTGCCATGTCTAGACGGTAGTTGTCTAGATGAGCGTTAAACTCTTTCGCTGCAACTTCAAACTGAGATTCAATCCATTTGTCTGCTAGAGAGAACTCCATGTTTGCACGGTTTTCAGCAGACAGTGACATGCCACAATCGTGCTCTTCTGTGTTCATCAGTACGTAACGGCTTGCGTTCCATAGCTTGTTACAGAAGTTACGGTAACCTTCAAGACGCTTCATGTCCCAGTTGATGTCACGACCTGTTGAAGCCATAGCCGCAAGAGTGAAACGTAGCGCGTCAGTACCGTATGGTTCGATGCCGTTTTCGAAGGTTTTACGTGTTGCTTTTTCGATCTTAGCAGCCATCTTAGGTTGCATCATGTTGCCACAACGCTTCTCTACTAGCTCTTCAAGACCAATACCATCGATCATGTCGATAGGGTCAAGTACGTTACCTTTCGATTTCGACATCTTGTCGCCGTTTTCATCACGGATAAGACCCGTCATGTAAACTGTTTTGAAAGGTACTTGCGCATTGCCGTCTTCGTCTTTCACGAAGTGCATGGTCATCATGATCATACGAGCAACCCAGAAGAAGATAATATCAAAACCAGATACTAGAACTTCAGATGGGTGGAATGTTTTTAGTGCATCTGTGTTTTCAGGCCAGCCTTGCGTGCCGAACGTCCAAAGTGCAGAAGAGAACCAAGTATCGAGAACGTCGTCGTCTTGCTTAAGCACAACAACAGGCGCTAGGTTGTTCTTTTCACGAACTTCTTCTTCTGTACGACCTACGTAAACTTTACCTTCATTGTCGTACCATGCTGGGATGCGGTGACCCCACCAAAGTTGACGAGAGATACACCAGTCTTGCACGTCACGCATCCACGCAAAGTACATGTTTTCGTATTGCTTAGGAACGAATTGGATTTGACCATCTTCAACGGCTTTAACTGCAGGTTCTGCAAGCGGCGCTGTACGCACGTACCATTGGTCAGTCAGCATTGGTTCGATAACTACACCACCACGGTCGCCGTAAGGTACGGTTAGGTCGTGATCTTTGATCTCTTCAAGAAGACCAAGTTCTTCGAATTCAGCAACGATAGCTTTACGAGCAGCAAAGCGCTCCATGCCTTGGTATTTAGCAGGGATGTCTGTTGAGTAAACATCGCTTTCTTCGCCGTTGGTTGTGAATACTTCAGCAGCATCACGGATATCAGCGTTGAACGTTAGGATGTTGATCATTGGTAGGTTGTTGCGCTTACCAACTTCGTAATCGTTAAAATCGTGAGCAGGGGTGATTTTCACACAACCTGTACCCTTTTCCATGTCAGCGTGCTCATCGCCTACGATAGGGATAAGACGGTTAACAACAGGAAGTAGGATCTCTTTACCGATAAGATCTTTGTAGCGAGGATCTTCTGGGTTTACCGCTACGCCAGTGTCACCAAGCATGGTTTCTGGACGAGTAGTCGCAACAACGATGTAATCTTTACCATCCGCGGTTTTAACACCGTTCGCTAGAGGGTAGCGGAAGTGCCACATGAAACCTTTTTTGTCTTTGTTTTCAACTTCAAGATCAGAAATCGCAGTGTGCAGTTTAGGATCCCAGTTTACTAGACGCTTACCACGGTAGATTAGGTCTTCTTCGTATAGACGAACGAAGACTTCTTGAGTCGCAGCAGATAAGCCGTCATCCATAGTGAAACGTTCACGGTCCCAGTCTACAGATGCACCTAGGCGACGAAGTTGCTTAGTGATCGTGCCACCAGATTCGCCTTTCCATTCCCAGATCTTGTCGATGAAAGCTTCACGGCCGTAGTCGTGTTTTGTTTTGCCTTCTTCAGCAGCGATCTTACGCTCTACAACCATTTGAGTTGCGATACCTGCGTGGTCAGTACCCACTTGCCAAAGCGTATTTTTACCTTTCATACGCTCTGCACGGATTAGAGTATCCATGATCGTATCTTGGAACGCGTGACCCATATGTAGGCTACCAGTGACGTTCGGTGGCGGGATCATGATGCTGTAAGCTTCTTTTGATGTGTCACCGTGTGGCTTAAAGTAGCCTTTCTCTTCCCAAGTCTTATACAGAGCTTGTTCGATTGATGTTGGGTTATATGTCTTTTCCATAGTGCTCTTAACGGATACTTTGATTATTTAAAACAGGTCAAACTTCATAACTAACGCTTCTCAGAATGTACTGAATCTCAGAGTTTATGCTTCTTAGCGCTTTAGCTCCTCAAAAATAACTGAGAGCGATTTAGGTATGATGTTTGACTATGGATATTCGATGTCGATGGTTTGCAATTGATACCCTGCCTGACGGTAAACTTTATACCTTTCACGAGCGAGTTGCTTAGCTTTTTCATCACAGGGAACGAAGTCTATCACTTGAGCAAAGGTTCGAGCAAAGGTTGTCTGATTATCAGCCAAATTTATTACCAATTGACGGTTCCAAGTGTGTTTTACACCGGTATAACCGATTTCAATACTGGTTGCATATTTAGGGCCTTCACCCACTAGGTTATGCGCCATGAAGTTTTCGGGTAGCACTTGCCAAAAATGTTCAGCTATTTGTTCGGCATGTTCTTTGTCATTGCAGTGCAAATAGACTTTTGCATTTTGCTGAACAAAATGACGAGTAAGAAAAAGCAAATATTGTGCAAAACCATCCTGATTAGCTTGGGGGCCATCAGCACTTACGATGTAAAATGTTGCTGTTTGCATAGTGTTTACTCACTTTTTCTTTATCTCGTTTATCTATATAAGTGTATAGCTGATTGAACTCACAATAATGCGAGCAACAAAAAAGGGCCCTGAGGCCCTTTTACTATTTTGAAGATTGCTCTTCAGTTTCTTGGCCACTTCGGTTCAATAAGAATTGGACAAGCATTGAGACCGGACGGCCCGTTGAGCCTTTCGCAGCACCTGACTTCCACGCAGTACCTGCGCTATCAATGTGTGCCCAGTTGTATTTCTTAGCAAATTTCGATAAGAAACAACCCGCAGTAATGGTGCCACCAGGACGACCACCAATGTTTGCCATGTCTGCAAATGGGCTTGATAGTTGCTCATGGTACTCATCGGTCATCGGTAGACGCCATGCTCGGTCGCTTGCTTGCTCTGATGCATTCACTAGCTCATGAGACAGTGGATTGTGATTAGAAAGCACAGCACTAATATGGTGACCAAGCGCCATCACACATGCGCCTGTTAGTGTCGCGACATCGACAACACAATCTGGTTCGAAACGTTCAACGTAAGTCAGTGCATCACAAAGAACCAAACGTCCTTCAGCATCGGTATTCAATACTTCAACGGTTTGGCCTGACATAGTGGTAAGGATGTCACCAGGACGGTAAGCATTGCTACCTGGCATATTTTCACAGCCCGCTAGAACGCCAACTACGTTGATTGGCAGGTTCAATTTAGCGAGGGCTTTCATGGTGCCGAATACCGACGCTGCGCCACACATGTCGTATTTCATTTCATCCATAGCTTCACCTGGTTTAAGTGAAATACCACCTGAATCAAATGTTAAGCCTTTTCCGATCAGTACAATTGGTTTGGCATCTGGATCGGCTGCGCCTTTATATTCCATCACTGACATCAGAGATTCATTACGAGAACCTCGACCAACTGCTAGGTATGAGGTCATACCCAGTTTTTCCATCTCTTCTTCACCGATGATTTTTGTCGTTACCGTTTCAAAATCATCTGCAAGGCGTCTTGCTTGAGATGCGAGGTAAGCAGGATTCGCAATATTTGGTGGCATGTTGCCAAGATCTTTCGACGCTTTTACGCCTGAAGAAATAGCAAGGCCATGAGTGATCGCTCTTTCACCAAGGTTTAACTCACGACGAGTCGGTACATTGAATACTAACTTGCGAAGTGGGCGACGAGTTTCTGGCTTATTGCTTTTGAATTGATCGAAGGTGTAAAGACCATCTTTAGTTGCTTCAACCGCTTGACGTACTTTCCAGTAGGTATCACGACCTTTAACGTGCAACTCTGTAAGGAAACAAACAGCTTCCATAGAACCTGTCTCATTAAGCGTGCTGATCGTCTTTTGAATTATTTCTTTGTATTGACGTTCACCAAGCTCGCGTTCTTTACCGCAACCGACAAGAAGTACACGTTCAGACAGAACTCCTGGTACTTGATGCAACAACAGCATTTGACCTGGTTTTCCTTCGAGATCACCACGGCGAAGTAGTGAACTAATATAGCCATCGCTGATTTTATCTAGCTGCTCAGCGACTGGAGAAAGGCGACGTGGTTCAAACACACCAACAACGATACATGCGCTGCGCTGTTTCTCTGGGCTGCCACTTTTTACACTGAACTCCATGCGTACTCCTACATCCTGAAGACAAATCGAACTAAATGTTAGATAATGATAGTTTACTTGCTGGATCCTGTATTCGAAAGGGCCCTAAATAAACCAATTAACACTTAGCTAAAATTAAAAAAATAAAAGGTTCAACGGGAAATTATAGTGATTCAATTAAAAAAACAAGTTTTGTATAGGTAATTTGAGCGTGATTATTGTTAGATATTTGATCCGCGAGACACTTAAGAGCCAGTTTGCGATTTTTTTCGTCCTGTTTTTAGTGTTTCTAAGCCAAAAATTTATTAGCGTTTTGGCCGACGCTACCGATGGCGATATTCCTGCGAGCCTTATTCTTTCGGTTGTTGGTTTGAATATGCCAGCAATGGGGCTGTTGATGCTCCCACTTAGTCTGTTTATTGGGATCTTGCTGACATTTGGTCGTTTGTACGCCGAAAGTGAAATTGTGGTCATGAACGCGACAGGAATTGGCAATAAGTTTTTAATTCAAGCTGCACTGTATTTGGCATTGATTACAGGCAGTATCGCTGCATTTAACTCGCTATGGCTTTCACCTTGGAGTCAGGAAAAAGAAGCGCAGTTAATGGAACAAATCGCTGCGGAAAACAGTGTCGATTTATTAAAGAAAGGACATTTTCAGCGCACTCCTGATGGTTCGTCGGTCGTGTTTATTGACGATATCAAAAATAGTACATTATCGAATGTCTTTGTTGCTCAGTTATTGCCTAGAGATTCCATTTTACCAAGCGTTATGTTTTCGTCGTCAGGTGTTGTAAAAGAGCTGACAGATGGAAGGCAGATCATCTCGATGAGTGATGGTGTCCGATATGAAGGCGTACCAACAAGGCTTGACTATATGGTGACGAAATTTGAGGAATATGATGGGCTAATAGGGCAGCGAGAAGTGAAACGCAAAGGTCGAGATTGGGAAGCATTGCCAACATTTGAGCTTCTTACTCATCCAGACCCGAGTGCCAAAGCTGAGCTTCAATGGCGTATTTCCTTATTTATTTGTATACCGTTATTGACCATGCTAGTTGTACCACTTTCTGCGGTTAATCCTCGTCAAGGTCGATTTGCTAAAATGGGGCCTGCTATCTTGATCTATTTAGCGTATTTCTTGTCGATTAGTGCGACTAAATCTGCTTTAGAAGATGGAAGTATTCCCGCTTCAATTGGATTGTGGCCCATTAATGCCGGGTTGTTAATTGTTGCTGTGGGAGCCAATCTGATGGATAGCATTCCCGTTCGTCGATTTAAAGATATCTTAAGAAAGAAGAGGCTTGCCTAGACTGTGTTTAAAATTCTTGATTTGTATATAGGCAGAACAATCATTGCAACCACTTCTTTGGTGTTAGTGACCTTCGTTGGTTTGTCTGGAATTATCAAATATGTAGATCAACTGCGAAAAGTTGGCAGAGGAAGTTATGATCTACTGGATGCGTTGTTCTTCGTCATATTGAGTATTCCACGTGACATTGAAATGTTTTTCCCAATGGCGGCTCTGCTTGGTGCTTTAATTGGGCTTGGAATGATGGCTTCGAGCTCTGAACTTGTGGTGATGCAAGCTGCCGGATTTTCAAAATTGAACATTGGATCTTCTGTTTTGAAAACGGCGGTTCCTTTGATGCTAGCGGTAATGCTATTAGGTCAGTGGGGCGCACCACAAGCACAAAAAATTGCTAGGGAAATGCGTGCTTTTGCTGTTTCTGGAGGAAGCATTGTTTCTGTTAGAAGCGGTGTTTGGGCTCGTGATGCCAATGATTTTATCTTTATAGGCAAAGTCGATGATGACAAGTTATGGGCTTTAAACATGTGGCGATTTAATGCTGACAAGCAGTTAGAGTCCATCATTTCCGCGGAAACGGTAAGCTATTTAAAAGATAATACGTGGTTGATGAAAGACGTTCAGATTACCAATATGATGAATGAAGTCGAAATTTCCAAACAACAATTACCTGAATATCGCTGGAAAACATCATTAGCACCAGACAAGCTTGCTGTGGTGACAGTTAAACCGGGTGAGTTGTCGTTGAGTGGCCTTTATGATTACGTTAATTACCTTAAAGAATCAGAGCAAGATTCATCTCGTTATGAACTAGCGCTATGGCGGAAAATAACGCAACCATTTTCAATCGCGGTTATGATGCTTATGGCTCTGTCATTTATTTTTGGTCCATTACGTAGTGTGACCATGGGGGCTAGAATTCTATCGGGTGTTATTGCCGGTTTTACTTTCTATATATCAAGTGAATTTTTTGGACCGTTAAGTCTGGTTTATAACATCCCACCAATGTTTGGTGCGATAGCTCCCAGTATCGTATTTTTGACCATCTCGATAATACTGCTCAGAAGAAAGTTATAGATATAAAAATGGAAGACATCGTGTCTTCCATTTTTTTTGAACTTTAGTTTGCTTTCGGTAGCACGACAACTTCAGTTTTTGCCCAGATATCTTGGAAACCTCGCTTCTGGGGATCAAATGGAACCGCCAGATTTGCTAAACCGAAGCCGGAAGTTCCTAATCTTATTAAAGCTTGAGTGGTCGTTATCGGGCTATTATCCGAATTTTGTAAACGTAATTTCCATGCCCTCATCCCCAATGTTTGACCTGCACGAGTCCAAAAGAACACAAAAAAGTAGACCCAAACACTGACTAGGTAAATAGTATAAACATAGCTCCATACAGGATGCGTGGAGAGTAGGTCACTTGCATCGGTGTAAGTACCGTAATGCAATAGACCAGCAGCAACTAATGCTTCAAGGATTGCAATTACGATGCCCGCAGCCATCATCTCGATAGCAATAACAATTAAAGCATCATAAAGAAGAGCGCCTAATCGACGCATTAAACTGGCTGGTGGTAAATTATGTTGTGTATTCATTGCTCGTTTCTTATTGTGAAATATTGGCGTCAGAATATAGTCTTGAAGGCACAGAGGGAAGAGAGATTACGCACAGCTTCGTCATTTATGGCGAAAATATCGTCAAACGATTTGTAATTCAATCTTTTGCACTTGCACAGGTAATCATCTTACGTATAATGCCAAACATCGAAAGGGCAATGCCCCAAGATAATGCCGGTATGGTGAAATTGGTATACACGACGGATTCAAAATCCGTTGCCTTCGGGCGTGGCGGTTCAAGTCCGCCTACCGGTACCATATTTAAATGATAAAGCCTCGACTCAAGTCGGGGCTTTGTTGTATCTAGAATCTTCGAACTTTTTCACACATCTTAAACACACTGAACAAATTCCCTTAATAGTACTATTTACATCACTTTTATTGATTCGATCCTATTTGGAAGAATGCCGCTAAAAAGTGAGACAATGATGATTTTGAAAATTAGATCATCTAATATTGTTGATAATGAATTTTTCAATGATGTTGTATAGATAGTGGCAAGTATAAAAATTACAGTGGATCGTATTCAGCCGGGGTTACATATTCGTCTTCCAGTTAAATGGAATGAACACCCGTTTTTGTTTAATAGCTTTAAGGTTAAAAACCAAGAGCAAATCCAACTTATACGCCACCTCGGTATACAGCATGTCTATATAAATCCTAGCCAAAGCGATACAAAGCCTCTTCCACCAAATCAAAAGATTGAGAATTCATCCTCTTCTGATAAAGAGATCGATCTTGAAGCTCAAAAAATGTGGAAGGAAAAAGAGAAAAGAATTGAAAAGTTGAGCTCTTACCGACGAAGAGTGATCAATTGTGAAAAAGAGTTCGAGCGCTCTTTGGCAAGAATGCGTTCCGTGATGGTCAAAATTCGTAATCGACCAGCTGATGCAGTGGGAGAAGCGAGCTTATTAATAGAAGACATTGTTGATAAGTTGCTTTCTGATGATAGCGTGACTTTACATTTGATGAACGGAAAGAGTGAATTTGAAGATATCTATTTTCATGCATTAAATGTTGCCGTTATTTCGATGATGGTTGGCAAAGCTAAAGGTTATGATTCTGCAAAAATAAAAGAGCTTTCCTTTGCTGCGTTATTCCATGACATGGGGAAAATTAAAATCCCAACTGCAATTCTTAGGAAGCAAACTCAGCTCACTGAACCTGAAAAGAACTATTTAAAGTTACACACCAAATATGGGTTAGATTTAGCTAGCCATATAGATGACTTCCCTGAAAGTGCAAGATTGGTCATCGATCAACATCATGAAATGAATGATGGCTCTGGTTATCCTAATGGATTAAAAGAGGATAGCATTGATGAGCTTGCGCAAATCGTAGCTGTCGCTAATGCATTTGATAATCTTTGTCATCCTAATATACCGTCAGAGCAAAAAATCCCATATATAGCTTTATCTCATTTATATAAAAATTGTAAGCACCTTTATAGTAATGAAAATCTGAACATTTTAATCAAGTTCATGGGCGTTTTTCCGCCAGGAACTGTGGTTCAGCTTTCTAATGACATGATTGGGTTGGTGATATCTGTGAATTCAAAGAATATCCTTTATCCTAATGTTCTAATGTATGATGCAAATGTGCCAAGAACTCAAGCTCCTATTATTGAGCTCGCAGGGAAAGACCTGAAAATAGTAAATGCTATTTCACCAAATAAGCTGCCAGATAAAGTCCGTGAGTATTTGAACCCTCGCTCACGTATTTCCTACTTTTTTGATAGTGATGATTAGTTATCCACAGCTTTTTGTGTGTAAGTTGTGCTCAAGATGTGTCCGGGTTGTGGGGGATATCTAGGTCGGTTTTTTTTTGTCCAATCAGACCTTTTTTACAAGAAAAATGCTTATTTACGCTTGCTAATGTGATTCCGATCCCTATAATGCGACCTCACTGACACGGCAGAGCCCACAAGGGTTCAAGCGCAATGTCAGTTAGGCTTCTAGCTTAAAAAGATAAATTTGAGAAAGTGTTTGACACTCTCGTTTATCCCGCTAGAATAGCCGCCTCTTCAAGGGAAGCTTAGCAACTTAAGAAGAGAAGCTCTTTAACAATTTAGACCTATCAATCTGTGTGGGCACTCGTTGATGATAATCACTAGTTTCGTACTGTTTGTTTTCGCTTTTTAAAGCGAAAG